>NZ_JAMSHW010000030.1:0-58829 GCF_023757525.1 Pseudomonas sp. MWU13-3659
CCATAGTTTGCGATTAAGCACAGCCTCAAGGGTTCGCTACGCCACTATCCTCGCCCGTTCCTGCTCGCTGTGCTGCGCGGGCTGCGGCCTCCGGTAGTGCCCTTGACCCTCAGAAATATGTGCTGGTGGAGAATCAAGGGCGGGCTTCATTCGCCTTGGCGCGAAACTTTGCTAGTATTATATTAGATAGGCATATTCAAAAAATCTTGAAGCACCTTGCAAATTTCTTTTGTCTTGTCAGGGTACTTTTCATTTAAATAATAATACAGGTTTTGGTAGGAGATTCCGAACTCTCTCTTTATCGCCTTGATAAACTTCTTGTCAAGTTTGTCTCCCCGCAGTTGCTCAGCTAGAGGAGCTGGCAAGGTGAAGAGACCGTTTTGGTAGTCTTCAAAAATCTTTTTTTCGATACTTAAAAATGGAATGCAGTATGTTTGGTTCTTTCTGCCGTTACGAGTGCCTTCATAATCCCCATCAAGGATAGCAAGGACGTTATTTTCAGGGCCAAAAAAGCCTTCGCCTATATTTTTCTGTCGCAGTTGAGCCACATTGTCCCCGCCGCCAACAGGAATAATTTGATAGGTGTAAAAGCTTGGGATTTTTTGGGTGGTGATCAGGAATTTGAAAAAACCTTCTAGCGCAGGATCTTCGGTGAGGATGTAGCGATCCCATCCAGAAAAGCCAAACAGTACAGATTTTACGTAATTGTACGAAACTGGCTTGGTTGTTATCGCATCTTCCTCGCAACTCATATAGTGAAGCTCGCCATCTTCCATGGTTCGCATTATTGCCATTGAGTGCGTAGTAAATACGATGCTTACGTTTTCTGCTTTGCAGAAGTCCCTGAGCCATTTAATCAAACGGCTTTGAGCAGCAGCGTCCAAAGATATGTCAATTTCGTCGATAACTATTAGTTTGGAGCTGCCTTTTATTTTTCTATAGAGTGATATTAAAAAGAACTCGCCGGAGCTCAGGTGATCTTCTCTTACATATCTATCATCTTTTAAGGGCATTATATAAAAAGATGTCTTACCTACCCGGACTTCTTTTAGCTCTGCGAACTTATTGTTTCCATAAACGCCTGCCAGTAACTGTATGAGCTCTTCGGGAATATGATATTCCTCAAGCATTACAGCGGTTCTTATCTCGTTATCGGCAGAGCTGATGCTTTGGAATGTATTGAATCTTTGTCCCCATGGTATGGGTAGTTCAACCTCAATCTGTTTCTTTAATTCTTGAGGGAACACATCTTTGCTGTTTAGGTCTTCAAGCTCATGGTCGTACTCAAAGTTATACGTGGCCCCATTGCACATATAGCTTATTTTGCTTCCAGGCTTGATGGCACCAGCCTGCGCCATTTTCGAGAATGTATCGGAAATTTTGAGATTTCTGATCGATTTAATAAGAGTAGTTTTGCCTACACCATTTTTGCCAACAATGCAGGTTAAGCCATTTTCATTAATGTTGAGATCAACGCGAAGCTTGGATATGTGCTGGATATTGCTAACTTCGATGGATAGTTGCATCACGAAGCCACCGAGATATGTATTATTTTATCGACTGTTGCTGTCCCGTACTTTTTCCGCAACTTGTCTAGAAAGCTAGGGTCTACAGTGTTTATGTAATTCAATTGTCCCGAGAATTTTTTTAGAGCCTTATCCAAGTCTGCTTCTTTGAAGAAAGATTGAAACATTTTCTTGTCTTTTAGAAGTAGATGCATTGCTGTTTCTGTTCGTTTCTTTAACTTGCCATCAACAGATACTTTGCCGTTTGGTAAGATTGCAATACCTAGAATTCTTATTTTTTCGCCTGGGCGAATTATTTTTGTCTTTTGCGGATTTAGTTTGATGGAGTTATTGAGTTCTTCATTTAGAAGCTCAGTTACCTTGGAACTCAACGAGTTCATCCAGGTATCGTCGGTGCCGGACACGATTATGTCGTCAGCATACCTAGTGTAGATTAGTGAGTGCTCGTTGCACCAAGCTAATAACCGTTTGTCAAAACTCAGTAAGCACGCATTGCTTATCGCTGGCGAAGTTGGATAGCCTGGCGGGAGCGCGCCTTCAATTGTTACCAAGTCTAATATTCTTTCTATCCAAGCCTCGATGTCAGCGATGGGGCACTGATCAATGGCGGATAAGATAGTTTTCTTTATGATTTCTTTGGTTATATTTCCAAAGAAATTTTCTATATCAGACTGAAAGAAGAATTTGTTGTCAGCATGCTTTTCGACAGCATTAACAACGTTAACTCCTTTTCGATATGAGTAGACGACATCTTTTTCAACGGGGAGGCGATCAAACAGTACGCGACTAAGAAAGCTCAAGTAATGTTTTAGTGTTTTGCCAGGGCTGAATACAGCTCTTCCTTCAAATTCTATCCTGGAGTACGCCTGGCTAACATTCAGACTTGCAAACTCCGAGAAATCCAAATTTCCTCGAAATGTTGCAAAAAACAATTGGTCTAAAGGTCTTTTGTTCATCGCTCAATTGCTCAATTCGTCAGCTTAAATCAGCAACAGTTCGTTTCTGAAATTCGTGTCAAACGATTATGATAGTCGATTCCAAGTGGATTATCGACATGTTTGAAATTTCACGGGCAGGCGCTTTAAGCAGTTGTTGATCGCATTAGCAATGCTGGGGCTGAAACGCTAAATTAATCGTGGTGACCGCTTTGCCTTTTGCAGTGGCAAGGCATGATCTAGGCTAGAGTCCGGAGTGTTTTGCGTTTTACTGAGGGGACAAACGGAAGGAAGAAGAGGGAAAAGCTACGGAGAATCTAATTTTTTCTCCTTACTATCTGTGTAGGCATATGCTGTTTTCAGCATAAACCTACACAAACGTAAGACGGAGACTAGACACCTGTAGAGGCCAGCATTCCAAACCGACTGGAGATACTCCTAGTCACTGGCATGAGCTGATCATAAGCGATGCCTCACGTACACGCAAGGCTGGAGGGTACGAGCTCAGCTGCTAATCCTCATGACCGTCGCGAGCCTTCCGCCCCTTCAGGGGCAGAAGAAAGCACGAGTGGGACGGTTTGAGCGTGGCCCTGGGCTGAAGCTAAGGCCCCGCACCCAACCTAGAAAAAAATTAAACTCTCTTCCCAAAGCAGCCGTGTGGGTCTAGGTGTGGGTCAGATCCGAAGGCGAGGGCTGACCACCTATATTTTCGGGGGGGAGAAGAAATAAAAAGCCGGCTTGTGGCCGGCTTCTCGGGGACGGTCTTGGCTCATTTTTGATGGGCCGCGATCGCCTTAAACGGTTGGCAACATGGCCTGAAAAAGATGGCGGACGGCTGTGTGAGGCGTCGCCAGGCCCTCTGGAATGCGGCTTGCACCATCAGGGGGCGTGATGTGCGGCGTAGCATACTAGGGCTCGGGGTCCGTGCCCAGCAAAAAATGGTGCGAGGTGTTTCAGGTTGGGCGCGTCGGGCGCAGGCACGACCACCAGAACACCCAGCCAAGGATCTCCAGGCGTTGGGCCCGGCGCTGGTATGCGGTGTAGCGCTCGGTCGGGTGGTTGAGGCGGTCGTGGCTGTGCAGGCACAGGGTGCCATGGCGACCGAGGGTGAGCTGGTGTACGCGCAGCTTGCCTTTGTGCAGCAGTGCGTAGCACTCACCTTCTACGACCCGCGTGAAGCTGCGGTCGACGGCCAGCAGTGCGCCTTGTGGCAGGTAGGGCGCCATGTTGTTCGCTGGCATGCCAATACAGAACGCGTGTTGCGTGGCTACGCGGACGCAGTCAAGGGCCTCCCGGGGGATAGGTTGGTGCAGGCCCGGCGCGGCCTCCAGGCCTTCGTCACGCACGTGGTAATAGGGCAGTGGGACGCTTTCGGTGGCGAGGGCCAGCAACGGTGCAGGCGGTGCCACGCGGAGCGTGGCCGGGCGGGGTGGGGTAAAGGGGCCCGGGTGTTTCGGGCCTTCGCCATTACGTAGCCAGCCGGGGTGTACACAGAACAACCCGGCGATTTCCTCGACGCGCGCCTGGGGCACGCCGCGCTTGAGCCAGTTGTTGACATGCTGGGGGGTGACCTTGCGTTGGGCGGCAAAGTCCGAAGGGGTCAGGTTGCACTCCTGCAGGAGGGCTTTGAGGCGGTCACCGGAAGTGTTCATGCGGGCGAGTCTATCGCCCTGATAAACATGTGGAAATGAACCTGATGTCGAAGGTGGCTGTAGGGTAAATCGCAATTTGCAGGAGATTGCCTAGGATGCTGTAGGGCGATTCCTGCGCCCACAAAAAAGCCCTGCCGAAGCAGGGCTTTCTCTGTCAGCTTCAGCCTTTGTAGGCAGCCACCGACTTGGTGATCGCGGCACGGGCGGCGTCGGCGCCTTCCCAGCCTTCGATCTTGACCCACTTGCCCTTCTCGAGATCCTTGTAGTTCGCGAAGAAGTGCTCGATCTGCTGGATCAGCAGGGCCGGCAGGTCGGTGTATTCCTTCACGTCGACGTACAGCTGGCTCAGCTTGTCGTGAGGCACGGCGATGACCTTGGCGTCGCCGCCGCCGTCGTCGGTCATGTTCAGCACGCCGACCGGACGGGCGCGGATCACCGAGCCTGGCGCTACCGGGTACGGGGTGACGACCAGCACGTCCAGCGGATCACCGTCGTCGGCCAGGGTGTTGGGGATGAAACCGTAGTTGGCCGGGTAGAACATCGGGGTGGCCATGAAGCGGTCGACGAACAGGGTGTCGCTGTCCTTGTCGATTTCGTACTTGATCGGCGCGTGGTTGGCCGGGATCTCGATGGCGACGTAGATGTCGTTCGGCAGGTCTTTGCCAGCCGGAATCTTGCTGTAGCTCATTGGGCAATGCCCCCGTGTTTGTTCAAAAAAGTGGCGGCGATTATAGGCACATTCCCACAGTGGGTGCCACGCCCCGCCTGATGTGCGGGGCGATCAGGCGTGATGCTCACGGTAATCCGGATGTTCGGCCTGCAACCGGGTAAGCCGGGCCAGTGGGTCCTGGCGGTAGAACAGTGCCAACTGCTGGTAGACCGCCGGGAAAGCCTGGTGCAGCACGTCGGGGGCGCTGAAGAAGTACTCGCTGGTGACGGCGAAGAACTCGGCCGGGTTTTCTGCGGCGTAGGGGTCGATGGCGGTTTCCGTGTCCGGGTCCGCGTCGAGCTGACGGTTCATGCTGTCGTAGGCCTGCTGCATGGCCTGTGCCCAGGCTTCCACGTGCATGCCGTTGTGCAGCGGAGGCAGGCCATTGGCGTCGCCATTGAGCATGTCGAGCTTGTGCGCCAGCTCATGGATGACCAGGTTGTAGGCCTCCCAACCCCCACTGGCAAGCACCCCGGGCCAGGCCAGGATCACCGGCCCCTGCTGCCAGGCCTCGCCACTGTGCTCGGCGTCCCACACATGTTCCACGCCACTGGCGTCGCGATGGCGCTGGGGGCTGAGGAAGTCGTCGGGGTAGAGGATGATCTCGTGGAAACCCTGGTACCAGTTCAGCTCGCCCAGGTGCAGCAGCGGCAGTTGGGCCTGGGCGGCGAGGAACAGGCGCTGCTCGTCGTCCAGTTCCACACCGGGCAGGGTGGTCAGGTGTTTGTCGTGCAGGAACAGCACGCAGGCCTCGCGCAGCCAGCGGTCTTCCGTGTCGCTGATACCGTCGAGCAGCGGCAGGCGATCGCGGATCACCTGCCATAGCTGATTGTCGACCGGGTAGCGGGCCAGGGTGCGCCGGCGGCGCCAGGCGCTGAACGACCACATGGTGCGATCAGTGGGCCTTGGCTGCGCGGCTGAAGCGGCCGCGCAGCAGGCCGAGGATCATCGGCACCAGCGACAGGACGATGATGCCGACCACCATCAGCGACAGGTGCTGCTTGATGAACGGCACGTTGCCGAAGAAGTAGCCCAGCGTCACCAGGCCGCCGACCCACAGCAGCGAACCGGCCACGCTGAAGGCCAGGAAGCGCGGGTAGTGCATGTGGGCGATGCCGGCGACGAACGGCGCGAAGGTGCGCAGGATGGGCAGGAAGCGCGCCAGGGTGACGGTCTTGCCGCCGTGGCGTGCGTAGAACTCGTGGGTGCGTTGCAGGTAGTCCTGGCGGAAGATCTTCGACCGGGGGTTGCGGAACAGGCGTTCGCCTGCGGTGCGCCCGATCACGTAGTTGGTGCTGTCGCCCAGTATGGCCGCCGCCATCAGCAGGCCGGCCAGCAGCACTGGGTCCATGCCGCCGCCCGCGGCCACGGCGCCGGCGATGAACAGCAGCGAGTCGCCGGGCAGGAAGGGCATCACCACCAGGCCGGTTTCGCAGAAGATCACGGTGAAGAGGATGGCGTAGATCCATGGACCGTAGTTGGTGACCAGCAGGTCGAGGTAGGCATCGAGATGCAGGATGAGGTCCAGCGGGTTGAAGTCCATGTACAGCACCTGTGTTCTTGACCCGCTTCTACGGGCGCGCGATGACGGAAAGCGTTCTGGGCGTGGTGGATTTACCTGTGGAAGGTAACTTTTCACACATGACAGGAAGGGGATTATACGGCGAAGTCGCGGTTATGCCCGGAGAGTTTGTAGCGGGGGGTTACCGTGTAGGAGCGGCTTCAGCCGCGATGCAGGCAGCGCGATCTTGGCGGGTGATCGCGGCTGAAGCCGCTCCTACGAGGCCGAGAGGTGCCAGGGCATCAGTCCTGGCTGATCGGCAGGATGTAGTTGTCGAACTCGGTGTCCTTGCGAAAGCCCATGGATTCGTAGGTCTTCCTCGCTACCTCGTTGTCGCTGCTGGTGGCCACGCGCATGCGCACGGCGTTGGTCTCTTTGGCCATTTTCTTGGCTTCGCGCATCAGGTGGTCGGCCACCAGCATGCGCCGCGAGTCTTCGGCCACGTAAATGTCGTTGAGGATCCACACGCGCTTGAGCGACAGCGACGAATAGCTCGGATAGAGCTGGCAGAAGCCCAGCAGACGGTCGTCGGCGTCATCCGGCAGGGCCAGGTAGATGATCGACTCGCTGCGCATGAGGCGCTTTTGCAGGAACTTGCGCGAGCTGTCCGGGTAAGGCAGCTGCCCATAGAACTCACGGTACTTCACGAACAGCGGAGTGAGCAGGTCGAGGTGCTCGAGGGTTGCCTTGATAATGCGCATGTGCGGGCCTCTGAGTCCATGTGGGGGTACGGCGGATTGCCAGCTGCGTCAGTACGCATGCTGCCTAATGCAGGGTAGAAGCGCAATCCGCCTTCCATGACATGTTTCTTACCCTTCTCCGAGTAGGAAATTTCCGCTTTTGGTGCCGGTGTTATCGCTATCGATGCTATGGACCTCCGCTTCGTCCTTGAGGTTCACCCCGGAAAGCTGTCGCCGGCAGGCTTCGCGCATCAAGTACAGCAGGCGATGGGCGGCCATGCCATAGCTCAGGCCTTCCAGGCGCACGTTGGAGATGCAGTTGCGGTAGGCGTCGGTGAGGCCGACCTTGGGCGCGTAGGTGAAGTACAGCCCGAGGCTGTCGGGCGAGCTCAGGCCTGGGCGTTCGCCGATCAGCATCACGGTCATGCGCGCGCCCAGCAGTTCGCCCACTTCGTCGGCCACCGCCACGCGGCCCTGTTCCACCAGTACTACCGGGGCGCTGGTCCAGCCGTCGGCGGCGGCCTGTTCCTCGAAGCGGTTCAGGAAGGGGAGCGTGTGGCGGTGCACGGCCAGGGCGGAGAGCCCGTCGGCGACGACGATCGCCAGGTCCACCCCGCCCGGGTTGGCCTGGGCATGCTCGCGCAGGCGCTGGGCGGAGTCTTCGTGCAGGCGCCGGCCCAGGTCGGGCCGTTGCAGGTACTGGTGGCGGTCGCTGGCGGCGCTGTGCAGCAGCAGGCTGTCGCGGCCCCGGTCTTTGAGTTGCTGGCGCAGGCCCGCGTGGTCGAAGGGCAGGTGCACGGCGTCGCGGGCCTGGGCGTGGGCGTACTGGAAGTCCAGTTGGGCGCCGGTGGGCAGGCTGATGCCGGTGCGCCCGAGGGCGATGCGCGCGGGGGTGAGGTTGCGCAGCGCCAGCCAGGGGTTGTCCGGGGTGGGAGTATGTCGATCCATGGTCACCTCTAGGCCAGGTGCGCCAGTGCATGGCGGAAAGCCGGTGGCAGGTTGTCGCCGAAGCGCACGCGGCCATCGGCCTGGGTGAAGATGCCAGTACGCTCCAGCCAGGCCTCGAATTCCGGTCCGGGCTTCAGGCCCAGGGTCTGGCGGGCGTAGAGCGCATCGTGGAACGAGGTGGTCTGGTAGTTGAGCATGATGTCGTCGGAGCCGGGGATGCCCATGATGAAGTTGATCCCGGCCACGCCCAGCAGGGTCAGCAGGGTGTCCATGTCGTCCTGGTCGGCTTCGGCGTGGTTGGTGTAGCAGATGTCGCAGCCCATCGGTACGCCCAGCAGCTTGCCGCAGAAGTGGTCTTCGAGGCCGGCGCGGATGATCTGCTTGCCGTTGTACAGGTATTCCGGGCCAATGAAGCCGACCACGGTGTTGACCAGGAATGGCTTGAAGTGGCGGGCCACGGCGTAGGCGCGGGTTTCGCAGGTCTGCTGGTCGACGCCATGGTGGGCGTTGGCCGACAGGGCGCTGCCCTGGCCGGTCTCGAAGTACATCAGGTTCTGCCCCACCGTGCCGCGCTTGAGCGACAGGCCGGCCTCGTAGCCTTCCTGCAATACATTGAGGTTGATGCCGAAGCTGGCGTTGGCCGCCTCGGTGCCGGCGATGGACTGGAACACCAGGTCCAGCGGCACGCCGCGGTTGATCGCCTCGATCGAGGTGGTGACGTGGGTGAGCACGCAGGCTTGGGTGGGAATGTCGTAGCGCTGGATGATGGCGTCGAGCATTTCCAGCAGGGCGCAGATCGAGGCAATGCTGTCGGTGGCCGGGTTGATGCCGATCATGGCGTCGCCGTTGCCGTAGAGCAGGCCGTCGAGGATGCTGGCGGCGATGCCGGCCGGTTCGTCGGTGGGGTGGTTGGGTTGCAGGCGGGTCGACAGCCGGCCGCGCAGGCCCATGGTGCCGCGGAACTTCGTGACCACGCGGATCTTCTGCGCCACCAGCACCAGGTCCTGCACGCGCATGATCTTCGACACCGCCGCGGCCATTTCCGGCGTCAGGCCCGGTGCCAGGGCCCGCAGGCTGTGTTCGTCGGCTTGCTCGCCCAGCAGCCAGTCGCGCAGGCCGCCGACGGTCAGGTGGCTGACCGGGGCGAAGGCCTGCTTGTCGTGGGTGTCGATGATCAGCCGGGTGACTTCGTCCTGCTCGTAGGGGATCAGCGCTTCGTTGAGGAAGTGCGTCAGCGGGATATCGGCCAGGGCCATCTGCGCTGCGACCCGCTCACCATCGTTGCTGGCGGCGACGCCCGCCAGGTAGTCGCCCGAGCGTGCCGGGCTGGCCTTGGCCATTACCTCTTTGAGGCTGTCGAAACGGTAGATCTGGTGACCGACCGTGTGCACGAAACTTGCCATACAGAATCTCCAGGGCGCCGCAGGGCTGGCCTGCGGCGTGGGTCGGCGCTCAGTGCAGGGCCTCTTCGGCCTGCTGGATCGCGGCGAATTCCTCTTCGGGCGTGCCGGCCACCAGGTGATGGCGGCTGTAGAAAGCAAAGTAGGCAATCAATACGGCATAGATCAAGGCGGCGCCGATCACCACTCGCGGGTCGACCAGGAAGCCGGCGACCACGGCGATGCAGGCCAGCACCAGGGCCACGCCCGAGGTGAAGATGCCACCTGGGGTGCGGTACGGGCGTTCCATCTTCGGCCGGCGGATGCGCAGGGTGATGTGCGCGGCCATCATCAGCACGTAGGACAGTGTGGCGCCGAATACCGCCACCAGGATCAGCAGGTCGCCCTGGCCGGTCAGCGACAGGGCGAAGCCGATGATTCCAGGGATCACCAGGGCCAGGACCGGTGCCTTGCTCTTGTTGGTTTCCGACAGTTTGCGTGGCAGGTAGCCGGCACGGGAAAGGGCGAAGATCTGCCGTGAATAGGCGTAGATGATCGAGAAGAAGCTGGCGATCAGGCCGGCCAGGCCGACCAGGTTGACGAAGCCGCCCATCCAGGTGGAGCCGCCGTAGGCTTTGGACAGCGCTTCGACCAGTGGGTTGCCGGAAGCCTTGAGCGCGTCGGCACCGGCACCGCCAGGGCCAACCACCAGGATCAGCAGGGCGAAGGCGAGCAGCACCAGCATGGCGCCGATCAGGCCGCGGGGCAGGTCGCGCTTGGGGTTCTTGGTTTCTTCGGCGGCCAGTGGCACGCCCTCGACGGCGAGGAAGAACCAGATCGCGTAGGGGATCGCCGCCCACACGCCGACATAGCCGAACGGCAGGAAGCTGCTTGCACCAACCGCGTCGGTCTTGGCGATGTCGAACAGGTTGGCTGCATCGAAATGGGGCACCATGCCGATCAGGAACACCGCCAGGGCAATGGCGGCGATGGCCGTGATGATGAACATCAGCTTCAGCGCCTCGCCCACCCCGAAGATGTGGATGCCGATGAACACGATGTAGAACGCCAGGTAGATCATCCAGCCGCCGATGCCGAACAGCGACTGGCAGTAGGCGCCGATGAACACGGCGATGGCCGCGGGGGCGATGGCGTACTCGATGAGGATCGCCGTGCCGGTGAGGAAGCCGCCCCAGGGGCCGAAGGCGCTGCGAGCGAAGCCGTAGCCGCCGCCGGCGGTGGGGATCATCGACGACAGCTCTGCCAGGGAGAAGCACATGCACAGGTACATGGTGGCCATCAGCAGGGTGGCGAGGAACATGCCGCCCCAGCCGCCCTGGGCCAGGCCGAAGTTCCAGCCGGCGTAGTCGCCGGAGATCACGTAGGCCACGCCCAGGCCGACCAGCAGGACCCAGCCGGCGGCGCCTTTCTTCAGTTCACGTTGCTGGAAATAGTCCGAGCCGACTTTTTCGAAGTCGACGGAAGAACTCGCCGGCGCGCTGCCGGAGTGATCGCTTGGCATAGGGTTCACCTGTTGTTTTTCTTGGACTGCCGGAGGGACTGCCGGCGTTTGGTGATTTTTTATTGCAGGAAGCGAGCCATTGGGCTGCAAGCCGCAAGCTCCAAGCCTCAAGAGGTCGCGGATCGCTTTGCCGTCCGCTTTTACTTGCCGCTTGAGGCTTGCAGCTTGCAGCTGATTGCTTAGAAGAAGCCCAGCGGGTTGATGTCGTAGCTCACCAGCAGGTTCTTGGTCTGCTGGTAGTGGTCGAGCATCATCTTGTGGGTTTCACGGCCGACACCGGACTTTTTGTAGCCACCGAACGCGGCATGGGCCGGGTACAGGTGGTAGCAGTTGGTCCACACGCGACCGGCCTTGATGCCACGGCCCATGCGGTAGGCGCGGTTGATGTCGCGGGTCCACACACCGGCGCCGAGGCCGAACTCGGTGTCGTTGGCGATGGCCAGGGCCTCGGCTTCGTCCTTGAAGGTGGTGACGCTGACCACCGGGCCGAAGATTTCTTCCTGGAACACGCGCATGCGGTTGTTGCCCTTGAGCAGGGTCGGCTGGATGTAGTAACCGCTGGCCAGCGAGCCTTCCAGTTTTTCCACCTTGCCGCCGGTGAGCAGCTCGGCGCCTTCTTCCTGGGCAATCTTGAGGTAGGACTGGATCTTTTCGAACTGCTGCTGCGAGGCCTGGGCACCGACCATGGTGTCGGTGTCCAGCGGGTCGCCGCGCTTGATCTGCAGCACCTTCTTCATCACCACTTCCATGAACTGCGGGTAGATCGACTCCTGCACCAGCGCACGCGACGGGCAGGTGCACACCTCGCCCTGGTTGAAGAACGCCAGCACCATGCCTTCGGCGGCCTTGTCGATGAACGCAGGCTCGGCCTGCATGATGTCCTCGAAGTAGACGTTGGGCGATTTGCCGCCCAATTCGACGGTGGACGGGATGATGTTCTCGGCGGCGCATTTCATGATGTGCGAGCCGACCGGAGTGGAGCCGGTGAAGGCGATCTTGGCGATGCGCTTGCTGGTGGCCAGGGCCTCGCCGGCCTCGCGACCGTAGCCTTGCACCACGTTGAGCACGCCCTTGGGCAGCAGGTCGCCGATCAGTTCCAGCAGCACGGTGATGCCCAGCGGGGTCTGCTCGGCGGGTTTGAGCACCACGCAGTTGCCGGCGGCCAGGGCTGGGGCGAGCTTCCAGGCGGCCATCAGCAGCGGGAAGTTCCACGGGATGATCTGGCCAACCACGCCCAGCGGTTCGTGGATGTGGTAGGCCACGGTGTTTTCGTTGATCTCGGCGGCGCCGCCTTCCTGGGCGCGGATGCAGCCGGCGAAGTAGCGGAAGTGATCGACCGCCAGCGGGATGTCGGCGTTGAGGGTTTCGCGGATCGGCTTGCCGTTGTCCCAGGTTTCGGTGATGGCCAGCACTTCGAGGTGCTGCTCGATGCGGTCGGCGATGCGCAGCAGCACGTTGGAGCGGTCCTGCACCGAGGTGCGGCCCCAGGCGTCGGCGGCGGCATGGGCGGCGTCGAGGGCCTTGTCGATGTCTTCGGCGGTGGAGCGGGGGAACTCGGCGATCGGCTGGCCGTTCACCGGCGAGGTGTTGGTGAAGTACTCACCCTTTACCGGAGGAACGAACTCACCACCGATGTAGTTGCCGTAGCGGCTCTTGAAGGAAACCTTCGCGCCCTCGGTACCGGGATGTGCGTAACGCATGGTGTGTCTCCTGGTCGTTGTGATTGTTGCGGAGTTACCAAGCGTAGAGCAAAGGTCGGGCCAGTGCCGTGGGGCCTTTGCAAATCAATGACTTGGGTCAGTGTCCGGGCTGCTGTGGCGATGCCTTGTGCCAGGCGTGGCACGGGGTGGGTGACACTTTGTGCCGTTTCTGGCACGCCTATGACTCAGTGGTCAGCGCGGCATTGCAAAGCGTTCGCGCCTGGAGGATGCTGGCGGGACGATCGATCTGCGGAGAACAACAACACATGCAGAGCAATTCGTTCAGCCGCCATGCCCAGCAGGTGCTCACCATCGCCCGCGGGCAGGCCAGCGGGCCGGGCAGCGACCCGTCCATCGCCCGTTCCTGGCTACGTTGCCTGGAGGATTACCACCTCGACCCCGCACGCGCCCAGGCGCCCGTCGTGCTCGAGCACGGCCGCCTGCTGGAGAGCCGCGAGCGCCTGCAGCAGGTGCTGCAGATCGCCGACAACGAGATGAACAGCCTGCACCAGCAACTGTCCGGCGCCGGTCACGCGGTGCTGCTCACCGATGCCCGTGGCGTCATTCTCAATTGCGTCACCACGCCCAGCGAGCGGCGCATCTTCGAGCGCGCCGGGCTGTGGCTGGGCGCCGATTGGAGCGAGGCCCGCGAGGGCACCAACGGCATCGGCACCTGCCTGGTCGAGCGGCAGGCCTTGACCATCCACCAGGACGAACACTTCCGTGGCCGGCACACCGGCCTGACCTGTTCGGCCAGCCCGGTGTTCGACCCCCATGGTGAATTGCTGGCGGTGCTCGACGTGTCGTCGGCGCGGCCGGACGTGTCGCGGCAGAGCCAGTTCCACACCATGGCCCTGGTCAACCTCTCGGCGAAGATGATCGAAAGCTGCTATTTCCTGCGCCACTTCGAACAGCAATGGCTGCTGCGCTTCCACCTGCAAGCCGAGTCGGTCGGCCTGTTCAGTGAAGGCCTGCTGGCGTTCGATGGCGATGGGCGGATCTGCGCGGCCAACCAGAGCGCGCTGAACCTGTTGGGCACCATCCGTGGCGGCGTGCTGGGCAAACCGCTGGACACCTTCTTTGCGTGCAGCCACGACGAGCTGTTCAGCCGCGCTACGCCACAAGGCAGTACAGCCTGGCCGCTGCATACCCGTGATGGTCGGCAGGTGTTCGCCAGCCTGCGTGGCCAGGCGCGCACGCCGGTCTGGTCGGTGCCGGTGGCGTTGCCCAAGGCCAGCGAGCCCGGCATCTGCCTGCTCGACCCGGCCTTGCAGAACGATTTTCGCCGCGCCGTGCGTGTTTTCGAGCGCGACGTGCCGTTACTGCTGCGCGGTGAGACCGGTTGCGGGAAGGAGGCCTTCGCCCAGGCTGTGCACCAGGCCAGCGCCCGCCGGCACAAGCCGTTCGTGGCGATCAACTGCGCCTCGATACCGGAAAGCCTGATCGAGAGTGAGCTGTTCGGCTATCGCGGTGGCAGTTTCACCGGTGCACGCAAGGAAGGCATGCGCGGCAAGCTGTTGCAGGCCGACGGCGGCACCTTGTTGCTGGACGAGATCGGCGATATGCCGCTGGCCTTGCAGACCCGCTTGCTGCGGGTGCTTGAAGAGCGCCAGGTGGTACCGATCGGCGGCGAGCCACAGGCGGTGGATGTACGGATCATCAGCGCCACTCACCGCGATCTGCTGGAACGGGTGGAGCAGGGCGGTTTCCGCGAAGACCTCTATTACCGCCTCAATGGCCTGGAGGTGGCGTTGCCGGCGCTGCGCGAGCGTAGCGACAAGGTGCAGTTGCTCGACTTCCTGCTGACGCAGGAGGCCGAGGGCCAGGCCATTGGCCTCGAGCCCGCCGCCCGCCAGGCGCTGCTGGACTTCACCTGGCCGGGTAACGTGCGGCAGATGCGCAATGTGCTGCGGACCTTGGTCGCGTTGTGCGAAGGTCCGCATATCGATTTTTCGGATCTCCCCGCCATCGTCCAAAATGGCGCGCCCTCTGTAGGAGCGGCCTTGCGCCGCGAAAGGGCCGCAGAGCGGCCCCAGGATTCCAGCAGCGCTGCTGAATCTGCCGGGCCTGCTGCGCAGCCCATTCGCGACACAAGGCCGCTCCTGCACGCCGAGCGCGATGCATTGCTCGCCGTACTGGAGGCAAACCGCTGGCACCTGACCCACGTCGCCGAGCACCTGGGCATCAGCCGCAACACCCTCTATCGAAAACTGCGCAAACACGGCATCGCCCGGGCCGGCTGAGCGAAACAGCGGGTGCGATTTCCCTCGCCGTGGGCTACCCTGCCTCGACGTTTTGCGAGGTCGATCATGCACATTCACATTCTCGGTATTTGCGGCACTTTCATGGGTTCGCTGGCCGTGCTGGCCAAGGACCTTGGCCACCGCGTCACCGGCTCCGACGCCAATGTCTATCCCCCGATGAGCACGCAGCTCGAAGCCCAGGGCATCGAGCTCACCCAAGGCTACGATCCGGCCCAGCTGGAGCCGGCACCCGACCTGGTGGTGATCGGCAACGCCATGTCGCGGGGCAACCCGGCGGTGGAGTACGTGCTGAACAAGGGCCTGCCCTATGTGTCCGGCCCGCAGTGGCTGGCCGACCATGTGCTGCAGGGGCGCTGGGTGCTGGCCGTGGCCGGTACCCACGGCAAGACCACCACCAGCAGCATGCTGGCCTGGGTCCTGGAGCATGCCGGCATGAGCCCGGGCTTCCTGATCGGCGGCGTACCGCAGAACTTCTCGGTGTCGGCGCGCCTGGGCGGCACGCCGTTCTTCGTGGTCGAGGCCGACGAATATGACAGCGCCTTCTTCGACAAGCGCTCAAAGTTCGTGCACTACCACCCGCGCACCGCGATCCTCAACAACCTCGAGTTCGATCACGCGGACATCTTCCCGGACCTGGCGTCCATCGAGCGGCAGTTCCACCACCTGGTGCGGACCATCCCGAGCGAAGGCCTGGTGATCCACCCGACCACCGAGCAGGCGCTGGAGCGGGTGATCGGCATGGGCTGCTGGACCCCGGTGCAGACCACCGGTGTTGGTGGCCAGTGGCAGGCTCGCCTGCTCAGCGCCGACGGCTCACGCTTCGAGGTGCTGTTCGAGGGCGAGGCGCAAGGCGTGGTGGATTGGGCCCTGACTGGCCAGCACAACGTCGCCAACGCCCTGGCCACCCTGGCCGCCGCCCGCCATGTGGGGGTGGCGCCGGCCATGGGTATCGAGGGCCTGAGCGCGTTCAAGAGCGTCAAGCGGCGTATGGAAAAGGTCGCCGAAGTTCAAGGCGTGACCATCTACGATGACTTCGCCCATCACCCGACCGCCATCGCCACTACCCTCGACGGCCTGCGCAAGCGCGTCGGCGAGGCGCCGGTGATCGCGGTGATCGAGCCGCGCTCCAATTCCATGAAGCTGGGCGCCCACCGCGACGGCCTGCCGGAAAGTGTCAACGACGCCGATCAGGTGATCTGGTACGCACCGCCCAACCTGGGCTGGGACCTGGCCGGCACCGCCGCCCAGTGCAAGGTCCCCAGCGTGGTGGCCGACAGCCTCGAGGCGATCATCGACCGGGTCAAGGGCCAGGCCCGCCCGGGCACCCACGTGGTGATCATGAGCAACGGCGGCTTCGGCGGCCTGCACGGCAAGCTGGCCGAGGCCCTCAAGTGAGCGGGCCGGAGCGCATCACCCTGGCCATGACCGGGGCGTCGGGGGCGCAGTATGGCCTGCGCCTGCTCGACTGCCTGGTGCGTGAGGACCGCGAGGTGCACTTCCTCGTCTCCAAGGCCGCGCAACTGGTGATGGCCACCGAGACCGACGTGGTGCTGCCGGCCAAACCCCAGGCGATGCAGGCTTTCCTCACCGAATACACCGGGGCTGCCGATGGGCAGATCCGCGTGTACGGCAAGGAGGACTGGATGTCGCCGGTAGCCTCGGGCTCCGGCGCGCCGGCGGCGATGGTGGTGGTGCCATGCTCCACCGGCACGTTGTCGGCCATCGCCACCGGTGCCTGCAACAACCTGATCGAGCGCGCCGCCGACGTGACGTTGAAGGAGCGTCGTCAGCTGATCCTGGTACCGCGCGAGGCGCCATTTTCGACCATCCACCTGGAAAACATGCTCAAGCTGTCGCAGATGGGCGCGGTGATCCTGCCGGCGGCGCCGGGCTTCTACCACCAGCCGCAAACCATCGACGACCTGGTCGACTTCGTCGTTGCGCGCATCCTCAACCTGCTGAACATTCCCCAGGACATGCTGCCGCGCTGGGGCGAGCACCACCACGGGGTCGACGATTGAGGCGGGCGCTGCTGGGGTTGCTGGTGCTGATGCAATTGGCGGGCTGCGCCACGGTGCGCACCCTGGACGCCAACAAGCCCGGGGCACCGGTGGTGTACGCCGGCACGCGGCTGGACCTGTACGTGATGAACGGCGGCTGTTGCCCCGAAGACCGCTTCGGGGCCCTGGCGCCGGCCTACCCGGGGCTGGACCTGCCGGGCAGCGCGTTGCTGGACACCTTGTTGCTGCCCTTGTCCTTGCTGACGGCGGCGGGGGTGGGCTTCAACGCCACGGGCGGGCTTTGACCCTTCGGGGGGCTGCACCTACGCTGATCCTCAAGCGCGCCGCTTGCCTGTACGGGGCGGTGGCCTTCTGGATCACGGAGTGTCCGCATGCGCCTGATGCTGTTGACGATGCTGGCGTTGTCCTGGGGGGCCAGCGTTCGCGCCGAGCCCCTGCCCAGTTACCTCGATGGCAATGAAACCGAAAACCGCCTGCCCACGGCGAACCTGTCGGTGGATGCCTACCGTCCGGGGCTGCCCTTCGTGCAGGTAGTGGCGCCCGCCCCCCTTCGCCAGCAACCCTTGGCGATGAACGCCCGGGTACAAGTGCGCAAGGTGCGTTTCGAGGGCGGTACCGTCTATGCGTTGAGCGAATTGCGCGATCACTACCAGCCCGTCATCGGCCAGTCACTCAGCCTGGCCGAGCTGAGCGAGCTCACCCAACGTCTCACCCGGCGTTATCAGCAGGACGGCTACCTGCTTTCCTACGCCTATCTGCCTCCACAGGACTTCGCCGACGGCCGAGTGCAAGTGGTCCTGGTCGAGGGCCATGTCCACGACTACCGGATCGAGGGTGAGATCGGTCCAGCGCGTGCCTACCTGGTCAGGCTGCTGGAACGCCTGAAGGCGGAGCGCCCGCTGACCCGGCAGACCCTCGACCGCTATGTCAGTCTGATGGGGCATATACCCGGTGTGACCTTGCAGGCCAGGGTCGAAGCCGCTGCCATCGACGATGGCGCCGCCCGGCTGGTCGTCCAGGTAGCGCGCAGGCCCTTTGGCGGCAACGTCATCGTGAACGATGGCAGCCGCGCTGACCCGCAGGCTTTGGTCAGTGTCGCCAGCAACGCCCAGACCCGCCATGCCGAGCAGGTGCGCGCCAGTGTGCTGGTGCCTCCCGGCGACGACGAGGTGCATTACGCCCGTCTCGACTACAGCCAGTTCATCGATGACCAAGGGTTGCAACTGCAACTCTCGGCTTCGCGTTACCGCAGCGAGCCACGCACGCGCGTGCGGCTGGACGATGGCTCCGACCTGACTCAGCACCGTGACAGCGACCGCTATGCAATCGGTCTTGGCCAGCCGCTGATCGCTGCGCCAGGCGAGTGGCTGGAGGTGGTGGGGCGCTTCTATGTGGTCAAGGACCGGGTCGACTATCAGGGGGCGGCGCAGCAAGCGGACACCGCCACCGATGTTCGAGCGTTGTCCTTCGAAGGCGACTGGCGCAAGGTCGAGGGCGGTCGCTTGCGGATGCTCAGTGCAGGGGTCTACCAGGGGATGGACTACCTCGGGGCGCGCAGCAATGCCGACTATGACCTGGACTTCCTGCGCCTGCGGCTGTCCGGCCTGCAGAGCGACGATTTCACCGAGCACTGGCAGGGCGTGGCGTCAGCCGCCATTTACTGGAGCGGCGACAACCTGCCCGACAGCGAGCGGGTGCTGTTCGGGGGCCAGGGCTTCGGTCGGGGTTACCCCCGCGATCAGGCGAGCGGCGACAAGGGATGGGGGGTGGCCTACGAGGTCAACTACAGCTTCAGGCTCGGCGGCGAGTGGTTGAAGGTGGTGCAGCCCTACGTCGCGGTCGACGCCGCCAGGACCTGGTTCAACGAAGTGGACGTGCGCGAGGCGAAACTGGCGTCCGCCGCGTTGGGGCTGCGCGTGGGGGATGGGCGCGATTTCAGCATCGCCGTGGAGCTGGCCAAGCCACTGGCGGATATCGCCCTGGACAGCCTCGATCGGCGGCCCAGGGTTACGCTGAGTCTCAGTTGCCCGCTATGAGGGGGCCGCAATGGTCCTCGATCCCTGTAGGAGCGGCCTTGTGCCGCGAAAGGGTTGCGTAGCAACCCCCGGATTTCGGCCCTGAGCAAGACCGCCGGGGCCGCTTTGCGGCCCATTCGCGGCACAAGGCCGCTCCTACAGGGGCATGGGTAGGTCCTGAACACCTCGCTAGTTCACCGCCTGCAACAGCGGCTTGGGAAACAGGTTCTCCAGGGTTTCCAGCAAGCGTGCGTGGTAGATGGGCTTGCGGAACAGGTCGAGCACCTGCAGGCGCAGCAGGTCGCTGACGTCGTCCATGTCGGCGTGCCCGGACATCACGATCACCGGCAGGTGCTGGCGGGCGGTGTGGTCGCGCAGGCGCTGGATCAGGCCAATGCCGCTCTCCTCCGGCATGCGCAGGTCGGTGATGACCAGCGCCATGTCCGGGTGGCGGGTCAGCTGTTGCAGGGCGGCCCGCACGGAACTGGCGGTGTGGCAGGCGAAACCTTCGTTTTCCAGTAACTCGGCCAGTTCCAGCAGGGCCTGCTCGTCGTCGTCCACCAAGAGAATCTGCTGACGCAATGCAGAGGTCGGCATGCTCGGCTCCCGGGCTGTCGGTCAGACGTCCTGGCCTGCGATCACTGGGTGATGGCGGTCTTGATGCTGGTCATGATGGCGCTGACTTCGGTGCCGATGGGCGTGACGAAGCCCGCCAGCACCACCGCGACCATGGCGGCGATCACCGCGTATTCGATACCGGAGGCGCCATCCTTGCGCTGGAGGAAGTTTTTGCAATGAAGGAGGATCAGTTGCAGCAGCATGGCATGTCTCCTTGCGCTCGTGTGGCGCCGGTCGAGGGGCTTGAGAAGTGACACCCCTTTGCCATCACAGAATCGTCAAGCCATGGCCGGCTGCAAATGTAAGAAGGCATTAATCCGAAAGTATTGATCGTAATCGGCGAGGCTAAGCTTCTGTTTTGCCTGTGCGTCAATTTCATGGCTCGAAAAACGCTAACCAGTTAATGGCGAATCGGCAGGGCTCGGCTACCGTGCAATAGCGAAATAGTTACTTTTTGCCAGCATCGATCACGGGCGCAGGGAGGGCGGGAATGAGCAGTCGCTTGACCATGATCCTGGCTGGCCTGTTCCTCCTCGCGGCATTGCTGGCGGGCTACTGGGGGCTGCGTTTGAGCCGCCCACCCGAGCCGCCTGCACCGTTGGTGCCCGCCGCCGACGCCCTGCCGGCGCCGATTCCCGCCTCTGTCCCCGCGCAACCGCCCGAACCGCCACGCTCGCCGATCGTGGTGCTGCGCAAGGCGGTGCCAGCCAACGTGCCGCTGACCGAGGATGATGTGCTGGTCGAGCGCCTGCAGGTCGTGCCTGCTGGCGCGTTCCAGCAGCTCGACCAGGTGCTCGGGCGCAGCAGCTCGCGGCCGTTGGCGGCCGGCAGTTGGCTCGATGAGTCGAGCTTCCAGGCCGGTGGCCCGTTGGCGCGGATGATCCGCGCCAACGAACGTGCCGTCGCGGTGGCCGTGGATGACGTGAGTGGCGCCGCCGGGCAGTTACGGCCAGGGGATTTCGTCGATGTGCTGTTGTTCCTGCGCGAGGAAAACAACAACCCGCAGTCCTCGGCGCAGGTGGTGTTGCCGGCCCTGCGCGTGCTCAGTGTCGACCAGCAGACGGGCCTGGCCAACGATGGCCGCCCGGCACAGACCGCCGAAGAACAGAAGGCCCGCCGTGATCAACAGGCCCTGAACAGCAATGCTACCCGCACCGTCGGGCTGGCCGTGCCCGAGGCCCTGGCCAGCCGCCTGATGCTCGCCGCCCAGGCCGGCACCTTGCGCCTGGCCGTGCGCAGCGCCGACGAGCAGTTGCTGGCGCGCTACTGGTCCGGCGAAGACGCCAGCCCTCAGCTGGCCGCCGCCAACCGCGACCTCTACCGCTTCAGCCAGCTGTCCCAGGTGCCGCTGGCCAACCCGGCCGCCGCCGCTGGCGCCCCCGGCATGCAGATCATTCGTGGCGCCCAGGCGGCCAACGATTCGAACAAGACCCCCTGACCAGGCAAGGATGCAGCTATGCGTAGTTCCGTGCAGGTTTCCAAATGGCTTTGCCTGGTTGTGCCACTGATGCTGCTGATGCCGCAGGCGCTGGCGACGGGCAAGGGGTGTGCGGCGTTTGACCAGATGCCCACGGTGATCGAGATGGACCAGGGCCTGCAGCAGGAACTGCGCCTGCCCGTGGCCATCACCCGGGTGGCGGTGGGCGAGCCGAAGGTGGCCGATGTCCAGGCCAGCGGCGAACGCGCCGTGCTGCTGACCGGGGTGGGGCAGGGCAACACCAGCCTGATGCTGTGGACCGACTGCGCGCCGAAGCCGCACCGGGCCATGGTGTTCATCAAGGGCCGGGCCAGCGCCGACATGGCCGAGGTGGCGCTGGCCGCCACCGAGCAGGCGCCACTGCCGACCCAGGTGCAGGCCGACATCCGCTTCGTCGAGGTGCGTCGGCTCAAGTACAAGGAGGCCGGCGCCAAGCTGTTCTTCAAGGGCTCCAACAACAGCCTGTTCGGTTCGCCCGGCACGGTGCCCAACACCGTGGTCCGGCCTGGCTATGTGCCAGGCATCCAGACCGGCACCAACCCGGTGACCTACGCCGATGTGCGCCCCGGCATCCCGCTCGACAACGATGTCTTCAACATCGTCTGGGGCGGCGGCAGCAGCCGCTTCCTGGCAATGATCAACGCCCTGGAGAACAGCGGCTTCGCCTACACC
The DNA here is from genome assembly GCF_023757525.1 of Pseudomonas sp. MWU13-3659. Lineage (NCBI taxonomy): Bacteria > Pseudomonadati > Pseudomonadota > Gammaproteobacteria > Pseudomonadales > Pseudomonadaceae > Pseudomonas > Pseudomonas sp. MWU13-3659. Next base: position 21,680 of record NZ_JAMSHW010000030.1, read on the forward strand.
CTGGCACGCCCCAGCCTGACCGTGCTCAGCGGCCTGACCGCGAGTTTCCTGGCCGGCGGCGAGATCCCCATCCCGGTGCCCAGCAGCGGCAGCGACAACGTCTCGATCGAGTACAAGGAGTTCGGCGTGCGCCTGGCCCTGACCCCCACCGTGGTCAGCGGCAACCGCATCAACTTGAAAGTGGCGCCGGAGGTCAGCGAGCTGGACTACAACAATGCGGTGGTGATCGCCGGCACCCGGGTGCCGGGCCTGAGCGTTCGCCGCACCGACACCAGCATCACCCTCGCCGATGGCGAGAGCTTCATCATCAGCGGCCTGATCACCAGCAACGTGCGTTCGGGCGTGGACAAGATGCCCGGGCTGGGCAACCTGCCAATCATTGGCGCGTTCTTTCGCCAGACAGCGCTCAACCGCGAGGAGACCGAGCTGCTGATGATCGTCACCCCGCACTTGGTCCAGCCACTGGCGGTCAATGCCAAGCTGCCGGAGCTGCCGGGCGAAGCGCTGCGCACCTACGACCCCAGCTGGGGCCACCTGTTCTTCATGGAAAACGGCAGCTTCGATGGCCGTGGCGGGTTGTCGCGATGAACGAGAGCCTGAACCAGACCTACCTCGCGCTGACCCGCAACGAGGACGACCTGCACTGGTTGCAAGGCGCGCTGGCGCCCCTGGGCCAGGTGATCGGCGCCAGCAACGGCAGCCTCGACGAGCTGCTGGCGCTGGTCGACATGACCTTCAGCAACCTGGTGTTCATCGGCCTGGACCGCGAGCAACTGGTCAGCCAGTGCGCGTTGATCGAGGGCATGCTCGAGGCCAAGCCGATGCTGGCCATCGTCGCCCTGGGCGATGGCATGGACAACCAGCTGGTGCTGCACGCCATGCGCGCCGGTGCCCGCGACTTCGTCGCCTACGGCTCGCGGGCCAGCGAGGTGGCCGGGCTGGTACGACGCCTGGGCAAGCGCCTGCCTGCGGTGGCCAGCAACCCCAGCCTGGGGGGGCTGACCGTGCTTTATGGGGCCCAGCGCAGCGCCGATGGCGCACTGCTGACAACGCACCTGGCGCGGGTGGTGCAGGACAGCGGCCAGCAGACCCTGCTGCTCGACCTCGGTTTGCCGCGCGCGGACAGCCTGGCGCTGCTGGGGCTGGAGGCGTCGTTCCACTTCGGTGATTCGCTGCGCCACCTGCGCCGGCTCGACGCGACCCTGATCGATAGCGCCTTCACCCGTGACAAAGGCGGGCTGCGCATCCTCGCCTACGCCGACAGCGACGACGCCCTCGAGCAGACCAGCGCCGCCGAGCTGTACATGCTGCTCAGCGCCTTGCGCCAGCATTTCCAGCACATCGTGGTCAATCTTACCGGGCAGGCCGACAGCGAAGCCCTGCGCACCATCGTCAGCCACTGCGACAAGCTGATCTTCTACACCGACCAGAACATCCTCGACTGCCGGCGCAACCTGGAGGTGCTCGAGCAATGGCGAGACCGGGGCATCAAGCTGGAGCACGCCAGCCTGCTGGTCGACCGCTTCCTGCGCCATGTGGCACCGGACGCCGAGACCCTGGCCAAGCGCTATGGGCTGCCGCTGCTCAAGGTCATGCCGTACAGCCCGGAGGTGCGCCTCAACGCCAAGAACCAGGGGCTGAGCCTGTTCGAACTGGCCCCGCGCGAAGGCCTGACCCAAGCCCTGCGCGGGCTAGGCGAACGCCTGGCGCAGCGCTCCGAGAACCTGGCCGCGCCCAGCCACCCATGGCTGCGCCGCCTATGGGGTAGCCGATGAGCAGCGAAGAACCCTTTGGCGGGCCGCGCCACGCGGCCAGTGACCCCCAGGTGCTCAAGCGTGCGCTTCATCGCCACGTGATCGACGCCATCGAAGACAGCGGCCGCAACCTGCTGGAGGGCGCGCGCCCGGTGCTTTCGCAGTTCGTCCTCGAACAGGTCGGCGACTATGTCGCACGCCTTCGCCTGGCCCTGTCGCGCTACGAGATGGAGCGCCTGGGCGAAGAGATCGTCGACGAGCTGACCGGCTACGGCCCGCTCGAGGTGCTGCTGCGCGACCCGAGCGTCACCGAGATCCTGGTCAACGGGCCGTACCGGGTGTTCGTCGAGCGCGGCGGCCTGCTGCAACAGACCGACCTGCGCTTCATCGATGCCCACCATGTGGAGCGGGTGATGCAGCGCATCCTCGCGCCGCTGGGGCGGCGCCTGGACGAGTCCTCGCCGATGGTCGACGCGCGCATGCCCGACGGCAGCCGGGTCAACGCGATCATTCCCCCGGTGGCGCTGGACGGGCCCTGCCTGTCGATCCGCAAGTTCCGTCAGGACATGCTCAAGAGCGCCGACCTGCTGGCCACCCGAGCCATCGACCAGGCGATCTTCGACTTTCTCGAACGTGCCGTGGGCCGGCGTTGCAACATCCTCGTCAGCGGTGGCACCGGCACCGGCAAGACCACGATGCTCAACATCCTCAGCCAGATGATCGCGCCCCAGGAACGCCTGGTGACCATCGAGGACGTGGCCGAGCTGCAGATGCACCACCCCCATGTGGTGCGCCTGGAGACCCGGCCGCCGAACGCCGAGGGCCATGGCGAGATCAAGGCCAGTGAGCTGATCCGCAACGCTCTGCGCATGCGCCCCGACCGGATCATCCTCGGCGAGATCCGCGGCGCTGAAGTGGTCGATGTGCTCACCGCGATGAACACCGGCCACGACGGCTCGATGAGCACCGTGCATGCCAACAGCGCGCAGGACGCCCTGCTGCGTCTTGAGACCCTGGTCGGCCTGACCGGCCGCCAGGTGGCCGAGAAGACCTTGCGGCAGATGATCTGCGCGGCGCTGGACGTGGTGATCCAGCTGACCCGCCTGGCCGATGGCCGGCGTTGCGTGAGCGAGGTGCTGGAAGTGGTCGGGGTGCGTGACGACGTCTACGTCACCAGCACGCTGTTCCGCCTCGACCGGCGCAGTGGCGATGGCTTCCTGCGCGACGCGCCGCACCCTTCGGGGGCCAAGCTGCGCCACGAGGGGGTTCTCTGATGGGCCCGCTGCTGCTGGCCCTGTCGCCGCTGTGCCTGGGCATGGCACTGCTGATGTTTCGCCTGGGCCTGCACAAGCGAGGCGAGGAGCGCATTCTCCTGCGCCTGGGGCGAGCCTATCGCGCGGTGCGCCTGGGCAGTGCCCGACGCGACTGGCTCGACCCGCTGCTGCAACGGGCGGGCCTGGCCCATGGCGAGTTCTCCCCGCGCAACTGGCTGCTGGCCTGGGTCGGGTTGACCTTGCTGGCGGGGCTGGCCGCAGGCTGGGTGGCGGCACTGATGGCGCTGCTCGGCTTGCCCTTGCTGGGCTACTTCTACCTGAGCTGGCGCTGCCGGCGCCAACTGCGCCAGATCATCGAACAACTGCCGGGCCTGCTCGACTACAGCGTGCGCAGCCTCAAGGCCGGGCGCACGCTCAGCGACGCGGTGCTCGGCGGCGTCGAAGCCACACGCGAGCCACTGCGCTCGGCGATGCTGCGGGTGCGTCGCAACGTACAGCTGGGCGTGCCGCTGGACGATGCGGTCAGCGAGCTGGCCGAACTCTACGGCCAGGACGAGTTGCGCATGTTCGCCCTGGGCCTGCGTATCAACCAGCGTCATGGCGGCAATGCCAGCGAGCTGATGGAGAACCTGATCAAGCTGATCCGCGAGCACGAGCAGGGCGACCGCCAACTGCGGGCGATGACCGGCGAGACGCGCATCACCGCGTGGATCCTCGGTGCCTTGCCCTTGGGCATGGTCGGCTACTTCCTGTTCGCCAACCCCGGTTACCTGATGGCCATGTGGCGCGACAGCCATGGGCAGATGATGCTGCTGTTCGCCTTTGCCCTGCAGGCCGTCGGTTGCCTGGTGCTGTGGCGCATGATGAGGAGCCTCTGACCATGGCCTTGATGCTCAGTGCGCTGTGCCTGTTCGCCGGTTTCGTGCTGTTGGCGCTGCAACTGGCCTGGCAGTGGCGGGCACGGCAGCGGGTCGCGCGGCGCCTGCAAGGGCGCATGGCCCGTGACGAGCGGCTGGGCGACTGGCTGCAGTGGCTGGGCAGCAGCCCCCTGGGGCGGCGCCTGCAGCGGCTCGATGGTGAAACCCAGGCGCTGCTCGACCGCCTCGGCTGGCGACGCAGCCGGCAGCGCGCGCTGTTCGCCGCGGTGCAACTGGGGTTGCCGTTGCTGGCGATGGTCGTGGTGCTGGTGATGGTGCATGGCCTGCCGGGGGAGCGGCGCGGGCACTGGGTCGTGCTGGTGCTGTGCGCGCTAGGCGCCGGCTACCTGCTGCCCAAGCGCCTGCTGGCGGCCGCGGCGGCGCGGCGCCAGCGGCGGATCGCCCGGGAGGTGAGCGTGCTGATCCCCTTGTTGCGCATCCTCTTCGAAACCGGGCTGGCGGTGGAGCAGGCCTTGCGTGTGCTGGCCCAGGAAGGGCGCAGCCTGGTACCGAACATCAGCGACGAGCTGCGCCTGGTGTTGCAGCGGGTCGACTCGGGCCTGGCTTTGGGCCCGGAGCTGGAGAAGAGCGCGCGCCTGCTGGCGGTGGACGAGCTGATCGACACCTGCGTGATCCTTCAGCAATTGCTGGTGCAGGGCAGCGGCTCGATGAAGTCGCTGCTGGCGCTCAAGGAATTGCTCGACGACCGGCGCCTGACCGGCCTGCAAGAGCGGGTGTCGAAGATGTCGGCGAAGATGTCGGCGGTGATGATGGTGTTCCTGTTCCCGGCCTTGCTGATTGTCCTGGCCGGACCGGGTTTTTCCGCCTTGGCGCGGGCATTGGGGTCCTGAGGGGGAAACGGATGAGAGCGATCATGGTGTTCACCGGCCTGTTGCTGCTGACCGGGTGTGCCGGGCAGCCGCCCGACAGCCTGGCCCGGTTGTTCGGTGGCGGCGTGTGCGGCAAGCCCGATGCCGACCAGCAACTGAGCCTGGACATGGCCGACCAGATGATCGACGAGGGCCGTCCCCATGCCGGGCTGGCGCATCTGGAGCAATTGCCCGATACGCTGGAAGCGGTGCGCCTGCGCAAGGCCAAGGTGCTGCGCCAGCTCGGGCGCAGCGACGCCGAGCCGCTGTACCGCAGCCTGCTGGGCGGCTGCCTGGCGGCCGAGGGCGAACATGGCCTGGGCCAGCTGGCGTCGGCCCGGGGCGATGACGTGCAGGCCCTGCGTCACCTGCAGCGCGCGGCGCGCCTGGCGCCCACCGACGAGAAGGTGCGCAACGACCTGGGGGTGGTGCAGATGAACCTGGGGCATCACGAGGAGGCCCGTTTCGAGCTGCTCACCGCCATCGAACTGAAGGATGACAATCCGCTGCCGGCGCTCAACCTGGTGACCTTGGCGCTGGTGCAGGACAACTGGCGCCAGGCCGAGGACCTGGTGAACCGGCTGCGCCTGGGGCCCGCGCAATTCGCCGAGGCCCAGGCGCGGGCGCAGCAGATCAGGGCCACCGGGCGCGGTCCGCTGGCCAGCACGGCGCCGTCCACTTCGTCGCTCAATTGATCGGAGGTGACCATGTGCAAACCCTGGATCGTCCTGGCTTGCCTTGTACTGTCGCAGGCCAGCTGGGCGCAGGAGCCGCCCAGGCAGCCACGCCCGCAGACCGCCACGGAAGCACTGTTGCAGGTGCAGGCGAGCAACCGTCAGGGCTCACGGATACCCCAGGTACAGACCGAAAAGGAGCGCGATCAGGCCATGCAGCGCTGGCTGGACAGCTACAAGTACGCGATCCCGGACTTCTACCGCTGGACCAAGGTCAATTCTTCGAACAACTGATAGCGCTGCCCCTGTAGGAGCCGGCTTGCCGGCGAACCGTTGCATGCCTGAAACGCGGTGTTGTGGCGGTCGAGGCTCAGTGCGTGGTGAACCGCTGGTGCACCGGCGACGACCTTGGCGTCAGCGCCAGGGCCAGTTGCGTGCGGTTGTGCATGTGGGTCAGGCGCAGCACCTGCGAGACATAGAGCTTCACGGTGTTCTCGGTGATGCCCAGCTCGCAGGCGATCTGGTAGTTAGTCTTGCCCTTGCTTACCAGCTTGGCCACTTCCAGCTGGCGCGGTGACAGCTTCTCGAACGCCGGTGGCAGCTCCGCCTCGCCCTCTTCGGTGTCGCCGGCACGGCGGTGGGTGCCCTGCCCGCGGGCTTTCTCCAGGTCCTGGTAGAGATCATCGATGGACTCGGCCAGCTCCTGCAGGCGCTGGTTAAGGCTGCCCAACTCTCGGAAGTTGCGGCGCCGCTCCAGCAGTGCCTGCTCCTGGCGGCGCACGCCGTCGAGCAACTCGTCCAGGTCCATGGGCTTTTGGTAATAATCTGCAAAACCTTCGCGCAGGGCGCGGATCACATCCTGCTTGTCGGCCCGGCCGGTCAGCATGATCGCCTCGAACATGCGCTGCGGCCCAGTCATCTGTTTCAGCGCACGGACCAGCTCGATGCCATCGCGGTCAGGCATGTGCAGGTCGCAAAGAATCAGGCCGATGGCTTCGTCGGCCTTGTAGCATTCGATGGCCTCGGCCGTGGAATGGGCCCCTATGCAGCGATATCCCTCGCTTTCGAGAAATTCACATAACTCTTCGACGATCATCGGCTGGTCATCGACAACCAGCATCTTCACCTCACTGATGGTTTTGCTCACGTTCAACTCCCTGTGAATGCGGCCCTGCTCCCGGGCCAGACGCTCTGGCAGGAAGAAAAGTAGTCGCACTTTGCAATTATGTATATGGACTGTAGCCCGGTTCCGACCGCTGGGCCGATTATTGGATCCACACGGCGGTCAGCAGGAAGCCCGCCAGCACATAAGGCGCAAAGGGCTGCTTGTCACCCACTTCTTCGGCGAGTTTTTGCAGGCGTTTCTTCACTTTCGGGTTGAGCAGGGTCCACAGCCGGCGCCTGCCGAACATCCAGGCCAGCACCGTGATACCGGCGCCGATGAAGGTGCCGAGCACGTATTGCGGGCTGGTGGCCAGGGCCAGGGCGCCCATCAGCTTGACGTCGCCGGCACCAAAGCGGCCGAGCATGTAGCCGGGCAAGGTGAGCAGCATGACGATGGCCAGGGCCCAGCCGGCCTCGCTGGCGTCGGCGCCGATCCAACTGTGGCCGGTGGCGAACAGCCAGGCCAGGGCGCAGCCCGCGACACCCAGGGTGAGGGTGTTGGAAATCTGCCGTTCACGGACATCTTGTTCAGTACACAAGGCAAGCCACATCAGGAGAACAATGCTTTGCATTGGCAGAATGCCATCCCTATTCGTTGAACGGTTCTATGCTGTCAGACAGGTCTCACAGTCAGGGTAGACGCGATCATGAAAGCAAGCCCGGCGGGACGGCAAAAAGGCGCGGCAGCCATCGAATTTGTCGCGGTATTCATGGTGTTTTTCGCGGTGTTCTACGGTTTGGTGAGCTACACCCTGCCGATGCTGATGCTGCAGTCGTTCAACCAGGCCAGCAGCGAGGCGGTGCGCCGCTGCGTGGCGGTGGACCCGAGCAGCCAGACCTACGAATTGGACGTGCAGGGCCTGGCCCGCCAGGTGATCGGCCAGCAGCTGTCGTGGATGCCCAATGCGCTTGGCTTCAACCTGCTCACCGACACACGCATCAGCGTGGGCACCGACAAGGTGCTCACCGTGGTCATCGACTATCCGCGCGCGCGCCTGACCCGTATGCTGCCCACCCTGGTACTGCCGGTGGTCGGCGAGGTGCCCAAGCTGCCCGACCGGTTGCAGGCCCAGGCGAGCCTCCAGTTATGAGTGGTGGGCTGTTCGACCGCTGGCGCGCGGCGCCTCCACCCGCCGCAGAACCACAAGCCTTGCCCGCAGTGGGCCTGCAACTGCTGCTTGACGATCAGGCGCAGGTCCTGCGCCTGTCCGGGCCGTTGCGCACCTTGCTGGCCTTGCCGGGGCGGCCGGGGGCACGCCTGCACGACTACCTGCAACGGCACAGCTGGCTGGTGATCGAGGGCGAGCCTGGCGATTGGCAGGGGCAGCCGTTGGACCTTGATTTCAACACCGTGGTGGGCCATGCATTGCACACCCGCGGTTGGCTGCAGCGTCACGGGCAGGCCTGGTTGCTGCAACTGTTCGATATCGGCGATTTGTTGCGCGAGCAGCGCTGGGACCGCCAGCGGCCACTGCTTGGCGAAATTGGCCACGCCCTGCGCGAGTGTGGCTCGCAGCGCCTGGCCCAGACCGCCAGCGCTCAATTGCAGGTACTGGCCGAGCACTGGCAAGCGGCGTCGCTGCGCCTGATGTTGCGCGAACCGGATGGCTGGCGCCATTACGCCAGCAGTGACAGCACATGGCCTTGGCCGCAGGACAGCCGCCTGCAGGCCCGGTTGGACTGCTTGCCAGCGGCCAACCTGCTTGACGTGAGGGACGATCCGGAATTCCAGGCGTTGTGTGGCGGCGCTTCACTGCTTCTGCTGCCCTATCGCCAGGGGCAGGATGCCGAAGCCTGGTTGCTGTGCGCCGGTGCCACGCAGGTTCCGGAGGCCGACATGGCACTGGCGTTGGTCCGGACCCTGGTCGAACCACTGCTGGCCCGCTTGTGGCGCCAGCAGTGGCAGCAGCAGTCCACGCATCTCGACGAACTGCAGCGGCAGTTGGGGGCGGGATGGTGGGAATGGCCGGCGCAGGGGGATCTGCAACTGGATCCGGCGCTGGCCCGGGCGCTCGCCCTGCCGCACCAGGCCAGCCTTGGGCAATGGCTCGCCCGCCTGCACCCGGCTGACCGCGAGCCCGCGCAGCTTGCGCTGGCACAGGCCCGCGAAGGACACGCACTGAACCTGAGCCTGCGCCTGCTGGATGACGGAAATCTGGAAACCCCGCGCTGGTGGCAGTGGGTGGGCCAGCCGCAGGGGCAGCGGTTGCATGGCTTCCTGCTCGACATCAGCGCGCTCAAGACCCAGGAGCAGCAGGCCGGAATGGCCCGCGCACGCCTGGAAAACCTGATCGCCAGTTCCCCCGCGGTGATCTATGTGCAGCGCTATGCCGAAGGCGCGCTACACAGCGACTTCTTCAGCGCCAGCCTGGCGCCGCTGTTGGGCTGGGACGTCGATGGCGAGCTGGCGCGCCAGCCCGGCCTGGCCGTGCACCCCGACGACCGTTCGCTTTGGCTGGCCCGCACCCGCAGCCTGTTGCACGAAGGCCAGGTACGCTGCCGCTACCGGTTGCGTGACCAGCTCGGTGGCTACCACTGGATGCTCGACGAGGCCCGGCTGCTGCGCGACGAGCTCGGCCAGCCGGTGGAAGTGGTGGGGTTGTGGCTGGATGTCAGCGAGGCGACCGAGGCCGCCGAGCGCATGCGCCAGAGCGAGGAGCGCTACCGCGTGCTGGTGGAGGACTCGCCGGCGATGATCTGCCGTTACCGTCCGGACCTGACCCTGGTGTTCGGCAACCGGCCGTTGGCCGACTACCTGCAATGCACACCGGAACAGCTGCTGGGCGTCAACCTGGGCCAGTGGTTGTCCGACGCCCAGCGTGAAGCCTTCCTCGAGCGTCTGCGGGCATTGACCCCGGAGCAGCCCCTGAGCAGCGCGGAAATCTGCCTGCAGCTGCCGGGCCGCGAACATGCCTGGTGGGAGTGGGCCGACCGTGGCCTGTTCGACGCCCAGGGCCAGTTGTTGGAGATCCAGGCCGTGGGCCGCGATAACACCGAACTGCGGCGTAGCCAGCGACAGCTGCTGCAGGGGGCCAAGATGGCCACCCTCGGCGAACTGGCCACCGGCCTGGTGCACGAGATCAACCAGCCGCTCAACGTGATGCGCATGGCCGTGGTGAACGCCCTCAAGCGCCTGGAGATGGGCACGGCGGAACCTGCCTACCTGGAAGACAAGCTGCGCCGCATCGAGGCCCAGGTCGAGCGCGCCTCGCGCCTGGTCGAGCACATGCGGGTGTATGGCCGGCGCTCGGCGCTTGAGCCTGTGCCGTTCACCGCCTGGAGCGCGGTGGAGGGGGCCCGTGCGCTGCTGGACGAGGGCCTGCGTGGCAAGGGCGTGGACTTGAGCCTCGAGCCGCCGGCACAACAGCCGCAGGTGCTCGGGCAGCAGGACCAGCTTGAGCAGGTACTGATCAACCTGCTGGTCAATGCCCGCGACGCCTTGCTCGAACAGGGGCGTGCGGGCGCATGGATCCGGGTGCGCCAGCAGCAGGCGGGCGAGCACCTGTGCCTGCTGGTCGAAGACAACGGCGGCGGCATCGAGCCGCAGTTGCACGAACGCATCTTCGAGCCGTTCTTCACCACCAAGCCGGCGGGCGTCGGCACCGGCCTGGGGTTGTCGGTCAGCCATGGCATTGTCAGCCAGATGGGCGGCCGCCTGAGCGTGGCCAACAGTGCCGAAGGTGCCTGCTTCCGCATCGAGCTGCCGCTCTACAATACCAACTGAGCGTGGCCGCTGGAGCAGCTCAGGTTGGCGCCGACCTGGGCATTGGCCAGGTCGACCCCCAGGATCTTGAGCAGGCCATTGACCAGTGGGTCGAGCACTGGGCTGAGCAGGTTGCGGATCAGCGGCTCGAGGATGTTCTTCACACCGTCCAGCAGGCCGGCGGTCAGCACCAGTACCTGGCCCAGCCCGCTGTTGGCGGTCGGCCGGTAGGCCTCCAGACGGATGCCGGCGAGGGTGTCGGACAGGCTGGCGACGACCTGGGCCTGGTCGCTGTCCATCGGTTGGTAGGAGGGCGGCTGGCCAATGTCGGTGGGGGCGGAGGCGCCGGCGAACACCAGGGGTTTTTCCGTGGGGTTGTTGCCCAGCAGCTTGCTGTCCACCCGCAGGCCGATACCCCCCCCCGCGAAGGGTACCCGGGTGCCGCACGACGGCGGCAGGATCAGCAGGCGGCTACAGACATTGGTGCCAATGTCGATCAGCGGCAGCGCCTTGACCACAGTGGTGCCTTGATTGAGGAAGTCGGCCGGGGTGTCGAACTTGCCCACCGCGATCCTCGCCGCCGAACGTTGGGTAAGGGTGGTCAGGCTCTTGGGCGAGCAGGTGTAGTTGTCCGGTGGTGCCGGGCGCAAGCGGCTGGTGGCCTCGGCCACCTCCACACCGATATCGATATGGACCTTGTCTTCCAGCAGCTTGATGTCGCTGACCTTGCACGGCACACCGAGGGCGCAGGTCACCGATTGCAAGGTGCCCAGCAAGTTCAGGCTGAGCAGGTTGTTGAGCACGTTGGTCAGTGGCGCAGCCAGGTCCAGCACGGCGTTGGCCAGGCCGGCGATGCCGCCTAGAAGGGGCAGGTCAAGGGATACCAGGGCCCGCACCTGTGCGGTATGCACCCGCAGTTCGTCGGTGCGTGGGTCGCCGATGGCGGAAAGCTGTTGCGGCTCGATCACCCGTACCTGCACCCGGCCGCTGGCCACGCCCAGCAGGTTGATCGGCAGGTCGGCGTTGACCGCACGCTCCTTGGCCGACAGCTGGATCACCCCTTGCACCAGCTGCAACAGTTGGATGCTCGCATCCAGGCCGGCCTGGGCCGTGCCGTTCTGCAGGTCCAGCAAGTCGCCCAGTTGCAGGCCGGTGATTGGCAGGTCGAGGGCAAGCTTGCCCAGGTTGGTGACCACGTCGGCGGCGGCGCCGCCCTGTTGCAGTACCTTGACCGCTGCTTGCAGCAAGGTCGTGGCGCTGGTGTCGAGGCTGAGCAATTTCTGGTAGTCGCCCACTTCGACGTTCAGGTCGATGGCCAGCTGGTCTAGGTAATGCAGCAGGTTGAGCTGGGTGTTGGCGATCCCCTGCCAGCCCAGCAGGTCGAGCTGCAATGTGCCACCCAGGGCCTTGGTCAGCGCGTTGAGCAGCGAGCCCTGGCTGGCATTGACGGTGGCCAGGCTGCTGCGAATGCTCAGCATCGCCAGGGGCGGCATGGGGCTGGCGGCCACCGCGCTGGCATGCAGGGTGGTGGTGCGCGGCACGGTGTTGCCCTGGACCATGGCGAACACCCCGGCGGCGACGCTGGTGACCACCACATTGCTGACCTCGACTTTGATCGCCTCGTTGCGGGTGTTGTCGGCGACGAAACGGCGCAGGTTGTCGTTGCCGGTGCGCAGGTAGCCGCAACTGGCGATCAGCGGGTCGGTGACGGCCAGGCCATTGCGGGTGGCGGCATTGCGTGCCAGGGCGAAGGCTTGCGGGCCGCTGCCGTTGCAGCTGGCCGAGTGCTCGGCGGCCTCCAACGCGGCCATGTCGGCGATGCGCTGGAGCTTGCGTTGCTCGAGGTATAGGCGGCCGCTGTCGACCGACAGCAGCATGAACAGCAGGGCCAGGCCCATGGTCAGCGCGGCCATCAGGCCGATCGCGCCCTGTTGGCGGGCGGCGGAACGAGGAACCACGGGCACTCCTTTGCCGGCCTTCGGCCCGGCAGCGCGGCGGCGGTCAGAGGAGTGTAGTCAAGGTGATGGCAAGTTGCCTTGATCTGGGCGCTCGTGGAACGACTGTCTTGCCTCTGTAGGAGCGGCTTTAGCCGCGATGCGGGCGCCGCGGTTTCTGGCACTCGCTGAGCGGGTGATCGCGGCTAAAGCCGCTCCTACAGGGGGGCAAGGTTTGATGCCCTCAATGCGGCGGATACTGGCTCAACACCTGCGCCACGGTCTTCTGGATCGCCCCGTTGCGCTCCTGGGGGCTGGGCGGGTAGTTGTTCATGATCTGCTCGGCGCTGCCGCGCCACACCAGCTTGCCGTCGCGGCCGTCGAACAGGTCGACCTGGATGGTCGCCACCTTGTAGTCGACGCTGCGGGTCTCGTTGTACATCGGCCCGCCCCAGTAGCCACCCCAGTAACCGCCCCAGGCGCCGCCGTAATTGGTGGTGATCTGCTGCTGGCGCTGCTCCACGATCAGGTAGGCGCGCACCTTCACATCAGGCTTGGCGTTGGCCTGGGCCGGGCGCAGGCCACGCTGGTCGAGCTGCTCGGCCACCGCCTGGCGGATGCGTTGCTCGGTCAGGTCGCTCTTGATGCGCGGATCGTCCGGGCGATACTGCAGGCCGGGCTCCTGCCAGGCCCAGCTGCGATAGGCGGCGAAATCGCGACTGGCATCGAAATCCTGCTGGACGTTGTTGCTCGAGCAGGCCGCGAGCAACAGCGCGAAGGCGAGTAGAACGTGGCGGCGCAACATGATGGTTCTCCAGGGCGAAGTTAACTGGGAGGATAGCCGCTCAGCGCCTTGCCCACCGATTCGCGCAGGGCGCTTTCGCGATCACGCGGCGAGTCCTTGCCACTGCCACTCTCGGCGCTGGCGCTCCATACCGGCTGGCCGTTGCGGGCATCGAACAGGTCGATGCGCACCACCAGCACCTCGACTTCGTAGGTGCGCACAATCGGTACGCTGCCATAGGCGCCATAGCCGTTGCGGTAGCCGCCGTAGCCGATGCTGCCGTAGGGGTATGGGCCGTAGTAGGGGTCGTAGTAGTCGTAGTCGCGCACCTGGCGCAGGCGCCGTTCCAGGCGCAGGTCAGCGCTGACCAGCAGGTCTGCCGGGCCATTGCGGGCCGGACGCAGGCCATGCTGGTCGAGGGCGCTGCTGACCGCGTCGGCGAGCTGTGCGGGGTCGGCGCTGGCCATGCCGCCGGGCATTTGATTGTTGCGCCAGCTCCAACTGCGGTAGCGGCCGTAGTCGCGTGGCACCGCCGGGTAGGCACTGGCGTCGAAGGTGCTGGCCGCCTGGGGCGGTGCCGGTGGCAGGGGCTTGCTGCTGGCCACGTAGGGGTTGCTGCCCTGGCAGGCGGCCAGGGCGAGGGGCAGCAGGGCCAGGCAGAGCGAGCGATACAGCATGGTGTCTCCTGGCCGTAGTGTCAGTGAGGGCGGCAGATCCAGTGCAGGTAGCGGCCCAGCCCGGCAAAGCCTGGGTGGCGACGGTGGGCCAGTTCCATTTCCAGCAGGTCGAGCAGCTCGGCCTTCTCCTGGAACTCCTTGGGCATGTAGTCGTGGAACACGCGCACGCCACTCTCGCTTTCGACCTGCCACAGAGGTTCAAGTTGCGCCTTGAGTTCCCGTGGATCAAGTGGTTTTTGCGGGGTCAGGCTCTGTTTCTCGCCGGCCATGCGGTTGCTGCGCAGCTTGCGGAAATGCCCCTTGAGCAGGTTGCGGTAGACCAGCGCGTCGCGGTTGTAGAAGGCCAGCGACAGCCAGCCCCCCGGTGCGGTCAACTGGTGCAGTACCGGCAGGATGCTCTCGGGTTCTGCCAGCCATTCCAGCACGGCGTGGCACAGCACCACGTCGTACGGCTCGGTGAGCTGGCCCAGCAGGTCCTGCCAGGGCGCCTGGATGAACTCGGCGGCCTGGCCGGCTTCCTTGAAGCGCGCGCGGGCACCGTCGAGCATGGGCGCGGCGGGTTCGGCGAGGGTCAGGTGATGGCCGCGCTGGGCCAGCCACAGGGCCATGTGGCCCAGGCCCGCGCCGATATCGAGAATGCGCAGCGGATGGTCGGGCAGCGTCTCGGCGAGGTCGGCCTGGAGCACCGCCAGGCGGATGGCGCCCTTGGCGCCGCCGTAGATCTTCTCGGCGAAACGGGTGGCCAGTTCATCGAAGTGACGGTCGTTCATTTGGCGAAGCGCCTCTCGCTGTCGGCCAGCTTGGCCCGCACCACCTCGTTCATGTCCAGGCCCAGTTCACTGCACAGCAGCAACAGGTACAGGACGATGTCGCCGACCTCCTGGCCTGCGTGGGCGAGCTTGTCGGCGGGGAGCTGGCGCGATTCGTCCTCGCTCAGCCACTGGAAGATTTCCACCAGTTCGGCCATCTCGACGCTGGCGGCCATGGCCAGGTTCTTCGGGCTGTGGAAGCCACGCCAGTCGTTGTTGTCGCGGATGCGGTGCAGGCGCTCGGTCAGTTCTTGCAGGTTCATCGGGGTCTCCTCGTGGCGCATAGCTTCCGGCGAGGGGAGGCGCAAAGCAAGTGCCACCTGCAGGAGCCGGCCTTGCCGGCGAAGGCCGTGACACCGTTCAAAGCGGTGCCCATCTCCCAACCATATGCACCAACCCTCCATGGCCATCCAGCCGCAATTCACCCGCCCCCCCAGCCTCGCTGGCACTGAGCACCACCTCCGAAGGCAGGCGCACCGGTTTGCGGAAATCCACCGCGAACTCATATCCCGCTGCGGGTAAATGCCCATGCAACGCTGCCAGCGCCATGGCCTTGCTCCACAGGCCATGGGCAATGGCCCGGGGAAAACCAAATAGCCGGGCCGTGACACTGCTCAGGTGGATGGGGTTGTAGTCGCCACAGACCCGGGCATAGCGCCTGCCAATGTCGCTGTCGGCATACCAGCGGGTGGCTTCGGGCAGGTGCGTGGGCTCGGCTTCGGGCGTTTCAACGCCCTGATGCTCGAGCTTGAGGCCACGTACCAGCATGCGGCTGGTTTCGCGCCAGAGCAGGCCCAGGCCGTCTTCGGCCTCGGTAATCAGGTCGAAGGTGCCGCCTTTCTCGTGGGGTTGAAGGTTGTCCGCGTACACCGCAAAACGCAGGCCGTCGATGCCGCCGAGCGGGCGCAGGACCTGGATGGCGTTGTGCAGGTGCACCAGGCCCAGCAGCGGGAAGGGGAACTCATGGGCAGTCAGCAGCTGCATCTGCAGGGCGAACGCCAGGACATGGGGGTAGGTGCCCGGCAAGCGGCCGTCGTCGACGAAGTGGCAAAGGCGACGGTAAGCCGCCAACTGTTGCGGGTCGACCCGCAGGAAGCAGCGCAGGCCCTGCTCGGGCAATGTGCTGCCATGGATCTTGCGTTTGGCCAACGCCCGCAGGTACAGGTTGGCACTCGAATCGGGGCTGTGCAGTTCATGCCAGGGTCGGTTCATGTTCAAGCCCCCATCAATGCCTGGCCACAAACTCGCAGCGCCTGGCCATTGACCGCCCCCGAGCCCGGCTGGCTGAGCCAGGCGATGGCCTCGGCGACATCCTGCGGCAAGCCGCCCTGGCCCAGCGAGCTCAGGCGCCGCCCGGCCTCGCGCAGGCCCATGGGCATGGCGGCGGTCATGTGGGTCTCGATGAAGCCCGGCGCCACGGCATTGATGCTGGCGCCGCGCTCGGCCAGTGGCGTCGCCCAGGCCTGGGCGAAGCCGATCAGCCCGGCCTTGCTCGCGGCATAGTTGCTTTGGCCACGGTTGCCAGCGATGCCGCTGACCGAAGCGAGCAGGGTGATGCGCGCGTCGTCGCGCAGCGTACCGGCCTCCAGCAGTGCCTGGGTCAGCACCTGGGGTGCCTTGAGGTTGACCGCCAGCACCGCGTCCCAGTACTCCGGGGTCATGTTGGCCAGGGTCTTGTCGCGGGTAATACCCGCGTTGTGCACCAGGATGTCCAGGCCGTCGGGCAGGGCCGCGACCAGTTGCGCGGCGGCGTCGGCGGCGCAGATGTCCAGGGCCAGGGCGCGGCCACCGAGGCGTGCGGCCAGGGCGTCGAGGTCTTTCTGCGCCTGGGGCACGTCCAGCAGGGTGACCTCGGCGCCATCACGGGCCAGGGTCTCGGCGATGGCCGCGCCGATACCGCGGGCAGAGCCCGTGACCAGCGCGCGGCGCCCGGCCAGCGGACGTGTCCAGTCCTCGACCTGGGCGGCGCAGGCGCTCAGGCGCAGTACCTGCCCGGAAACGAACGCGCTCTTGGGTGACAGAAAGAAGCGCAGGGCACCGTCCAGTTGGTCTTCGGCACTGGCGCCGACATACAGCAGGTTGGCCGTGGCGCCATTGCGCAGTTCCTTGGCCAACGAGCGGCTGAAACCTTCGAGCGCGCGCTGGGCGACGCTGGCCTGTGGATCGTCGAGGCCCTCCGGCGGGCGGCCGAGGATCACCACGTGGGCGCAGGGCGCCAGGCTGCGCAGCAAGGGCTGGAAGAATTCGCGCAACTGCTTGAGCTGGTCGCTGTCGGACAGGTGGCTGGCGTCGAACACCACGGCCTTGAGCTTCGGCCCGAGACCGGCGACCCAGGGCGCGGACACCAGGTTGTCATCATTGAAGCTGTAGCAATCGGCGGTCAGGCGCGGGGCAATCGTCTCGACATGCCTGGCCAGCGGCCCGCCACCAAGCACCAGCGCACCCTCCACCGGGCGCAGGCGGCCGGCCTGCCAGCGCTCCAGCGGCACCGGGCGCGGCAGGCCGAGGGCATCGACCAGGCGGCGGCCGAGGGCGGAGTTGGCAAAGCCGATGTAGCGATCGCTCATGGGGGTTCTCCCTGAAAGGCAAGCATGCAGTGTGGACCAAGTTTGTCGCAGGGGCGTTCGAATGCTGTAAAAGAACCTAGTCTTACGGATCAATTTGTTTCAGGAGGAACAGGCATGCGTTCAACTCGCCGGGTCGCGATCCTGGGTGGAAACCGGATCCCTTTCGCCCGCTCCAATGGCGCCTATGCCAAGGCCAGCAACCAGGCGATGCTCACCGCCACCCTGGAAGGGCTGATCGAACGCTACCGCCTGCACGGCCTGTGCCTGGGCGAAGTAGCCGCAGGTGCGGTGCTCAAGCATTCCCACGACATGAACCTGACCCGCGAATGCGTGCTCGGCTCGCGGCTGGCGCCGCAGACCCCGGCCTACGACATCCAGCAGGCCTGCGGCACGGGGCTTGAGGCCGCGTTGCTGGTGGCCAACAAGATCGCCCTTGGGCAGATCGACAGTGGCATCGCCGGCGGTGTCGACACCACCTCCGACGCGCCGATCGCGGTCAACGAAGGCCTGCGCCAGATCCTGCTGCAGGCCCATCGCGGGCGGAACCTGGGCGAGCGGCTCAAGCCGTTTCTCAAGCTGCGGCCCAGGCACCTGATCCCGACGTTGCCGCGTAACGGCGAACCGCGCACCGGTTTATCCATGGGTGAGCACTGCGAGCAGATGGCCCAGGCCTGGCACATCGAGCGCGCCGAGCAGGACGCGCTGACCCTGCTCAGCCACCAGAACCTGGCGACGTCCTATGTCGAAGGCTGGCACGACGACCTGCTCACGCCGTATCTGGGCCTGACCCGCGACAACAACCTGCGCCCGGATCTCACGTTCGAACAACTGGCGGCGCTCAAGCCGGTGTTCGACCGCAGCGGCCTGGGCACCTTGACCCCGGGCAACTCCACGCCGCTCACCGATGGCGCCTCGCTGGTGCTGCTGGGTAGCGAGCAATGGGCCGAAGAGCACGATCTGGAGGTCATGGCCTACCTGGTCGATGGCGAGAACGCCGCAGTGGACTTCGTCCATGGCCAGGAGGGGCTGCTGATGGCGCCGGTGTACGCGGTGCCGCGCCTGCTGGCGCGCAATGGCCTGACCCTGCAGGATTTCGACTATTACGAAATCCACGAAGCCTTCGCCGCCCAGGTGCTGTGCACGCTCAAGGCCTGGGAGGATGCCGACTACTGCCGCACCCGGCTGGGGCTCGAGGCGCCGCTGGGGGCCATCGACCGTAGCAAGCTCAACGTTCATGGCAGCTCGCTGGCGGCAGGGCATCCGTTCGCCGCGACCGGTGGGCGGATCCTGGCCAGCATGGCCAAGCTGCTGGCGAGGCGCGGCAAGGGGCGCGGGTTGATTTCGATCTGCGCGGCGGGGGGGCAAGGGGTGACGGCGATCGTCGAGCGCTGATCGGCCTGGGACCGAGTCGATCCTTATCGCGGATAAATCCGCTCCTACAGGATTAGCGGTGCTCCTGTGGGAGCTTGCCCGCTGTTACGCTTGTCTGATCAGCACCATAAGAAGCCTTCATGCCGAGCATCGGACATCCTCGCCCCATCCCTGCCCTTGACCGGCTTCCCCGGCCGCTCTACGCCCGGGCCGAAAGCCTGGGCGCCGGTTCCTGGACCACTCGTCACCAGCATGACTGGGTGCAGTTCTCCTACGCCATCAGCGGCGTGCTCGGCGTCTACACCAGTGACGGCAGCTACTTTGCGCCGCCGCAGTGGGGCGTGTGGATTCCGGCCGGCACCGAGCATGAAGTGGTGACCTCGATGCAGGCCGAGATGCGCAGCCTGTATGTGCGCCGCGATGCCTGTACCTGGGCGCCAGCGGAGTGCCGGGTGCTGGAAGTGACGCCGTTGGCGCGGGAGTTGATCAAGCAGTTCTGTACCTTTGCAGTGGACTATCCGGAGGGCGAGAGCACCGAGGCGCGGTTGGTTGCGGTGTTACTGGACCAGTTGCAGACCTTGCCGCAGGTAGGTTTTTCCCTGCCGTTGCCTCGTCACCCGGGGTTGCTGGCGTTGTGCAATGGCCTGATCGCCGAACCTGATCAGCCCCAGACCCTGCAGCAATGGGCGGTGCAGCTGGGCGTCTCGGAGAAGACGTTGATGCGCCTGTTCCAGCGTGAGACGGGCTTGAGTTTTCGCAACTGGCGCCAGCGCATGCGCTTGCTGTCGTCGCTGGCGCTGTTGGAGGCAGGAGAGAGCGTGACCCAGGCGGCGCTGGGCTGCGGGTATGACTCGACCTCGGCGTATATCGCGGCGTTCAAGCAGTTGTTTGGCGCCACCCCCGGAGAGCTCAAGCTTTGAGCTGGCCTGTCGCGAATTACCCGTAGGAGCCAGCTTGCTGGCGAACCGCACTACGCCGTATTCCAAGGCGTGCAACGGTTCGCCGGCAAGCCGGCTCCTACAGAGAGAGCCGTCGTACAAGCGCCTCAGGTCCTGAACCGCCGCACCAACGCATCCAGTTCGTTGGACAACCCCGCCAAACTCTCGGAGTCCTGCCGCGCCGCCTGGGCCAGCTCCGCCACCAGCTGGGCATCCCCGTGGATCTGGCTGATGTGCCGGTTGATATCCTCCGCCACCTGGTGCTGCTCCTCGGCGGCGGTGGCGATCTGGGTGTTCATGTCGCGGATGATGTCCACCGACTCGCGGATCTGCCCGAAACTGTCGCGGGCCAGGCCGATACGGCTGACCGACTGCTGCGACACTTCGATGCTCGCGTGCATCTGTTCGGCCACCTGCGCAGTGCGGCTGGCCAGGTTGCCCAGCAGGCCGTCGATCTCGGCGGTGGAGTCGGCGGTGCGCTTGGCCAAGGCACGCACCTCGTCGGCTACCACCGCGAAACCACGGCCCTGCTCGCCGGCGCGGGCAGCTTCGATGGCGGCGTTGAGCGCCAGCAGGTTGGTCTGCTCGGCAATCGAGCGGATAGTGCCGAGAATCGACTGGATCGCGTTGCTGTCGCGCTCCAGTTGCTGGATCGACTGCGCCGACTGCTCGATTTCCTGGCTCAGGCGATCAACGCTCTGTACCGCCGCGTCGATCTGCTGCTGGCCTTCGCGGGCCTGCTGCTGGCCGCTGTCGGCCGACATCGCCGCCTGGCTGCAGGAGCGGGCCACTTCGTTGGCGGTGGCGACCATTTCGTGGAAGGCGGTGGAGACCATGTCCACGGCTTCGCGCTGGCGCCCGGCGGCTTCAGCCATGTCGCCAGAGACCCGGGTCGAGCTGCTGGAGGTGCTGAGGATCTTGTTGGCCGCCGCGCCGATATGCTGGATCAGGCTGCGGATAGCGCCCAGGAACTGGTTGAACCAGCTGGCCAGCTGGGCGGTCTCGTCGCGGCCACGGATCTCCAGGCTGCGGGTCAGGTCGCCCTCGCCCTGGGCGATGCCTTCCAGGCCACTGCTGACGCTGTTGATCGGCCGCACGATGAGCTTGGCGAAGGCCGCGCCGACGCCGGCGAACACCGCTGCCAGGATCAATGCGACGGCTCCGATCAACCAGGTCAGGCGGGTGGTGGTCTGCATGACCTCGTCCTGTTGGATCAGACCAATGAAGGTCCAGCCCAACTGCTCGTCGGGATAGACGTTGGCCATGTAGCGCTCGCCGTTGATCTCGACTTCCGCCAGGCCCTTGCCGGCCTTGGCCAGGTCGGCGTAGCCGCCACCCAGGCTGGCGAGCTGCTTGAAGTTGTGGCTGGCATCACGCGGGTCAACCATCACGTTGCCGTTGTGCTCCATCAGGATCAGGTAGCCGCTCTCACCCAGCTTGATCTGCTTGACGATCTCGGTCAGGCCCTTGAGCGACACGTCGATGTTGACCACCCCGCCCGGGTTGCCCAGCTGGTTGGCTACCGCGCGCACGGTGCTGACCAGCACCGCGTCGTCACCGGCCCAGTAGTAGGGCGCGGTACGCAGGGTCTTGCCGGGGTTGGCCATGGCGGCCTGGTACCACGGGCGGGTGCGCGGGTCGTAGTTGGCCATCTTCGGGTCGCCGGGCCAGAACGCGTAGCCGCCGTCCTTCAGGCCGTAGGAGACGTAGGCGTAGTCCGGATGGCTCTGGGCCAGGCGCGAGAACAGGTCGAACAGTGCCTTGTCCTGCTCGCCGGGCACGACAGTGGCGGCGTCCGCGCCGAGGTGCTTCTTCACGTTGTCGGCCGTGGTGGCCACCAGCGGTTGCGCAGCCAGGTAGTCGACGTTCTGGGTGATGCCCTGGAAGAAGATGTCCATGGCATTGCCGACCTGGCGGATTTCTCGGCTGCTGTTGTCGAGGAAATCGTCGCGGGCTTCGCCGCGCAGGTTGAGCACCACCAGGGTGGCGACCAGGACGATGGGCAGGCCGGCGATGACGGCGAAGGCCCAGGTCAGTTTCTGTTTGATGTTCATCCACGCTCCCAGATTGTTCTTGTCGATGCTTGAGGCCGGTATCAGGGCATCGGCACGGTCTGGGTTTCTTGAAGGGGAATGCCCGTATTTATTGGGTGAAAGTCAGGTTTGAGGGGGTATCGGTCGGCCTGGGGCTAATATGGCATACCAATTGCCCTTCGTAGGAGCCGGCTTTGCCGGCGAACACCGGCACAGCCGGTGCCATCCACCGCGTCGCCTGGTTCGCCAGCAAGGCTGGCTCCTACAGGGGCCGGGTCAATGGCAGCAGCCGCTGCCATTGGCCAGGTCCTTGAGAATCGGGCAATCCGGCCGGTCATCGCCTTGGCAGTGGCTCACCAGCTCACCCAAGGTATCGCGCAGGCTCACCAGCTCCTCGATGCGCCGGTTCAACTCACCGATATGCTGTATGGCCAGTGCCTTCACATCGGCACTGGCGCGTTGGCGGTCCTGCCAGAGGGTCAGCAACTTGGCCACTTCTTCCAGGGAAAACCCCAGGTCACGGGAGCGTTTGATGAACGCCAGGCTGTGCAGGTCTTCCTGCTGGTACAGGCGGTAGCCGCTGTCGCTGCGTTTGGCCGGGCGCAGCAGGCCGATGGACTCGTAATAGCGGATCATCTTGGCGCTGAGCCCGCTGCGGCGGGCGGCCTGGCCGATGTTCATGGCGCCTCCTGGTCGGTCGTGGTGGGTTTCCAGGTTTTCAGCCACAAGGCATTGCTCACCACGCTGACGCTGGACAGGGCCATGGCCGCGCCCGCCAGCACCGGGTTGAGGTAGCCCAGGGCCGCCAGGGGGATGCCCACCAGGTTGTAGATAAACGCCCAGAACAGGTTCTGGCGGATCTTCGCGTAGGTCTTGCGGCTGATCTCCAGGGCGGCCGGTACCAGGCGCGGATCGCCGCGCATCAGGGTGATGCCAGCGGCCTGCATGGCCACGTCGGTGCCACCGCCCATGGCGATGCCGATGTCGGCGGCGGCCAGGGCCGGGGCATCGTTGATGCCGTCGCCGACCATGGCCACCACGCCGTCCTGCTTGAGTGCGGCAACGGTGGCCGCCTTGTCGGCCGGCAGCACTTCGGCGTGCACGTCGTCGATGCCCAGGGCATCGGCCACCACCTTGGCGCTGCCACGGTTGTCACCGGTCAGCAGGTGGCTGCTGATGCCACGGGCATGCAGTGCATCGATGGCCTGGCTGGCGCCGGGTTTGAGGCTGTCGCCGAACGCGAACAGGCCCAGCACCCGGGGTTGGGCGCCACGCTCGATCAGCCATGACAGGGTGCGGCCTTGCGCTTCCCAGGCGTGGGCGCTGGTGGCCAGTTCGCCGGGTTGAAGCTGGCTTTCATCGAGCAGGCGACGGTTGCCCAGCGCCAGTTCCCGGCCCTCCACCTGGCCGGCGATACCTCGGCCGGTGAGGGACTGGCTGTCGCTCACCGTCGGTACATCCAGATGTTGTTCGGTGCAGGCGTCGAGTACGGCCTTGGCCAGGGGGTGTTCACTGCCGCGTTGCAGGGCACCAGCCAAGCGCAGCAGTTCGTTGCCGTCGCCGTTGCTTGCCTGGCTGTGGACAATCCGCGGGCTGCCCGAGGTGAGGGTGCCGGTCTTGTCGAACACCACGCGGTTGACCGCATGGGCACGCTCTAGAGCTTCGGCGTCCTTGATCAGGATGCCGTGGCGGGCAGCGACGCCGGTACCGGCCATGATCGCGGCGGGCGTGGCCAAGCCAAGGGCGCAAGGGCAGGCGATCACCAGCACGGCCACGGCATTGATCAAGGCGGTTTCCAGCGGCGCCCCCGCCAGCCACCAGCCGACCAGGGTGATCAACGCCAGCACCAGCACCGCGGGCACGAATACCTGGCTGACCCGGTCGACCAGTTTCTGGATCGGTGCCTTGGCCGCCTGTGCGTCCTCGACCAGGCGAATGATGCGGGCCAGCACGGTCTCGGTGCCCAATGCCTGGGTCTTGACCAGCAGGCGGCCTTCACCATTGATCGCGCCCCCGGTGACAGTGTCGCCGGGTTGCTTGGGCACCGGCAGGCTCTCGCCGCTGATCAGGGCTTCGTCGGCGTGGCTGCTGCCTTCGAGCACTTCGCCGTCGACCGGGAAGCGTTCGCCGGGCTTGACCAGGACCATGTCGCCCAAGCGCAGCTGGCTGATCGCGACGTCTTCCTCGCGGCCCTCGACGACGCGCAGCGCCCGCTCGGGGCGCAAGGCCTCCAGGGCGCGGATGGCGCTGGCGGTCTGGCGCTTGGCGCGGCTTTCGAGGTACTTGCCCAGCAGCACCAGGGCGATCACCACCGCCGAGGCTTCGAAATACAGGTGCGGCGCCATGCCGGTGTGGGCATTGGCCCATTGGTAGAGGCTCAGGCCGTAGCCCGCGCTGGTGCCCAGGGCGACCAGCAGGTCCATGTTGCCGGCGCCGGCGCGCACGGCTTTCCAGGCGGCCACGTAGAAGCGTGCACCGAGGATGAACTGCACGGGCGTGGCCAGCAGGAACTGGGCCCAGGCCGGCAGCATCCAGTGCAGGCCGAAGGGTTGCACCAGCATGGGCAGCACCAGGGGCAGGGCCAGCAGCAACGCGGCGGCCACCGCCAGGCGTTCGTTGCGCAGCCGCCGTTGTGCTTGCGTGTGGTCGTCGTGGGCCGTGCGCGGCAGGCTGGCACTGTAGCCGGCCTTTTCCACCGCGCTGATCAGGACGCCGTCATCGACTGCCTGCAGTACTTCCAGGTGGGCGCGCTCACTGGCCAGGTTGACGCTGACCTGCTCCACGCCCGGCAGCTTGCCGAGGGCGCGTTCGACACGGCCGGCGCAGCTGGCGCAGGTCATGCCGCCGATCTGCAGCTCGAGGGTGCGGGTGGGAACGCTGTAACCGGCCTCGCGCACCGCGCCGACCAGGGCTGGCAGGCTGTCGGCCGGGGCCTGGACCCGGGCCTGTTCGGTGGCGAGGTTGACACTGACGTGTTCGGTGCCTGTGACCTTGCGCAAGGCGCGCTCGACGCGACCGGCGCAACTGGCGCAGGTCATGCCGGCGATCGGCAGGTCGAAGGTGGTGGATGTGGGCATGGCTCTCTCCTCCGTGGACTGGCCTCCAGCATCAACCTTGCCATGCGGTCAAGGTCAATAGCCCAGGCTGGCTCGCTTCAACACCAGGCCATCATGCCCCATGGCAATGCGGTACTTGTTGATCTGGCCCGCCTGCAGCGTCAGGCGCGTGCTGCGCTGATCCTCGACGCCCGGGGCGCAACCCGGCATCTGCCCAGGCAGCAGGCGCAGGCGCACATCGACCGGGCCTGGCGGCAGGTTGAACGAGGTCGACTGTTCCTGAAACACGCGGCCGGACAACTGATCGTTGAGGTAGATGCCGATCTCGCAGCTGGTGGCCACTTCCAGGCGCTCCCGGGAAATGATCAGCACGCTGTAGTCCGCGTTGCCCTCGGCGCTGGCCGGTGGTACCACGGCCAGCGCACCCAGCAATCCGGCGAGGGTCAATGCTGCCCTGATCATGATGAATCTCCTGCTTGGCTAAATCGTCAAAGGCGCAGCTTGGCCGAGCCGCGCGCGGATTTCCAGCCCGGCCGTTTCAGCCAGAACTTGACCTTGCCCCGATGGCAAGGTCGAAACTGCGGCAAACCCTGAAGGAGGCAACCTCGATGCAAGTGTTCAACGTACAAGGCATGACCTGCGGCCACTGCGTGAAGGCCGTGACCCGGGCGGTGCAGGAGCAGGACGCGGCGGCGCGGGTGGAGGTGGACCTGGCGGCCCGTCAGGTGCGCGTGCAGAGCGCGCTGGACGCCGAGCGCATCCTTACCGCGATTCGTGACGAGGGCTACCAGGCCGACGTGGCCTGACTTGGGTGGCGTGGCTCCCTGGCCCGGCTATGCCGGGCATCGCCAGCAAGGCTGGCTCCTACAGGTATTGCACGGTGCCTGTGGGAGCGGGCTTGTGGCGTTGGAATAACAGCTCAACTGTTACAAAGGTTTTCATCGTAAGGCCCCCATGCAGGTAGACTAACGGCACTTGCTTAGCCTGCTATGGATTCCCCATGAACCTGCGAACCTTGCTGATCCTGGGCGCCCTCAGTGCGTTCGGGCCCTTGGCGATCGACTTCTACCTGCCCGCTTTCCCCGCCATGGCCCATGCCTTCGGCACCGACGAGAAGCATGTGCAGACCACGTTGGCTGCCTATTTCCTCGGCCTGTCCCTCGGCCAGCTGGCCTATGGCCCGATCGCCGACCGCTTCGGCCGCCGCATCCCGCTGCTGTTCGGCGTCGGCCTGTTCACCCTGGCCTCGCTGGTGTGCGCCTATGCCCCCAACCTCGACAGCCTGATCCTGGCGCGCTTCGTCCAGGCCCTGGGTGGTTGCGCCGGCATGGTGTTGTCACGGGCGATCGTCAGCGACAAATGCGACGCGGTGGCTTCGGCCAAGGTGTTCTCGCAGTTGATGCTGGTCATGGGCCTGGCGCCGATTCTTGCGCCGATGCTCGGCGGCGTGCTGGTGAACCTGGCCGGCTGGCAATCGATCTTCCTCGCCCTGAGCCTGTTCAGCGCCGTGTGCCTGTTGGCCGTGGCGCTCGGATTGCCGGAAAGCCTGCCGGCCTCGGTACCGCGCCAGCCACTGTCCGGCGCCCTGCGCCAGTACCTGCGGCTGTTGGGTGATCGCGTGTTCATCGGCCATGCCTTGACCGGGGGCATCGCGATTGCCGGGATGTTTGCCTACATTGCCGGTTCACCTTTCGTCTTCATCAAGCTTTACGGCGTGCCGGCCGAGCACTATGGCTGGCTGTTCGGCACCAATGCCGCTGGGTTCATCCTCATGGCCCAGGTCAACGCACGCCTGTTGTCCAAACGTGGCCCGGCGTTCCTGCTGGCGCGCGCAGTGTGGCTGTACCTGGCAGCTGCCATGGTGCTGCTGGCGGTAGCGGCGTGGCACCCGGACGCGTTGTGGCCGCTGTTGGTGCCGCTGTTCATCTGCATTGCCAGCCTGGGTTGCATTGCCCCCAACGCATCAGCCTGCGCCATGAGCGGGCAGGGCGCGCGCGCCGGCAGCGCCTCGGCACTGATGGGCTGCCTGCAGTTCAGTGTCGCCGCCGGTGCGGCGGCGCTGGTCGGGTTGCTGCACGATGGCAGCGCGGTGCCCATGGCCCTGGTGATCAGCCTGTGCGGCGCACTGGTGGTCAGTGTCGCAATGCTGACCCGGCGCTGGCAGTCCAGTCGGCCGGCGTGAGGGGGTGTGGCGCCTTCAGGCGGGTTTCCAGCACGGCGACGAACGCCCGCGCTTCGGCTTCGCTGCGGAAACTCACCACATGTTGATCGAGCTGGACCTGCCAGGGGCAGTTCGGGTTTCGGTTCGACGCACTGACGACAATCTTCATCGCGATCCACCTCCAGTGAGCGAAAGCGGATGAAGTTTAGCGCCACTGTGGGCGCCCGGCATGACTGAGGTCAGGACTCTGACTGACGGTCATGGTGGGGAGGTGGCGGGAAGCTTTCTGTTTTATCCCAGGAATTTGGTGTAACGACTTGTCGGTCTTGTCGGGCGGCCTGCGTACGGTGGCCGCACCCGGTCAGGCGGTAGCCAAGGTTTTCCGGGAGTATCGGGCGCAACGCGCGGGCTGGCACCCTGAATTTTCAGGCAAGGCATACCGCGCGATACCACGGGAGCGGCCTACTTAACGGGTTGGGCGAGCAGCTTATACTGCCGCCGCAATCCAGCGCCCCGGGGAGGCCGGTTGTCGCTATCCGACGAGATCATTCAGGGAGCTCCACAGTCATGAACGCAGTCCGCACCATCAGTCAGGTCGCCGGCCTGATGGCCGACCCCAAGCGCAGCGCCATGCTATGGGCGCTGATAGATGGTTCACCACGGGCGGCGGACGAGCTGGCGCTGACCACGGGGTTGAGCCTTGCTTCGGCCTGCGCGCACCTGTCGCTGCTGTCGTCGGCCGGTTTGCTCAAGCTCGAGATACGCAGGCGCAAGCGTTACTTTCGGTTGGCGACACCGCAGGTTGGCGCGGCGGTAGAGGCGCTGGCCAGTGTGCAGGTGAACGGGCATTCGCCCGCGTCCCGGGTAGCACCGGCCCAGGTCCCTCTTTCGCTGCGCAGGGCGCGCTTGTGTGGTGATCATCTGGGCGGTGAGATGGCTGCCGATCTGTTCCAGCGCCTGTTGAGCGCGGGTTGGCTGGAGGGCAGCGAACAGCGTCTGTGTGTCAGCCAGCAGGGCAGGGAACAGTTGGGGGTGCTGGGTCTCTACATCGATGCGTTGGCACCGGGGCATCAACGCGGTTGTGTCGTCTGCCACTGCAGCGAATGGAGCGACCAGGGCCCGCATTTGGGCGGCAGCCTCGGGCAGGCGCTGCTCACGCTGTTCCTGCAGTCGGGCTGG
Organism: Pseudomonas sp. MWU13-3659; assembly: GCF_023757525.1. Taxonomy (NCBI): domain Bacteria; kingdom Pseudomonadati; phylum Pseudomonadota; class Gammaproteobacteria; order Pseudomonadales; family Pseudomonadaceae; genus Pseudomonas; species Pseudomonas sp. MWU13-3659. Next base: position 49,544 of record NZ_JAMSHW010000030.1, read on the forward strand.
ATCCGCGAACAGGAGGGAAGCCGGGCGGTGCAGATCACCGCGCTCGGCATCCAGCAGATCAACGGCATCGCCCGGCTGCCTGCGCTGCAGGTGGGTTAGCGCACCAGGCGGGCGTCCAGGCTGTTCTGCGCCAGGCGTCGAGCCTGCTCCTGGGTCATGCCGAGGTGTTCGTACAAGGCATGGAAGTTCTCGGTGACGTAGCCACCGAAATAGGCTGGGTCGTCCGAGTTGACCGTCACTTTCACGCCACGCTCGAGCATGTCGAGGATGTTGTGCTGGCTCATGTGGTCGAACACGCACAGCTTGGTGTTGGACAGCGGGCAGACGGTCAGCGGAATCTGCTCGTCGATGATGCGCTGCATCAGGCGCTCGTCCTCGATGGCGCGCACGCCATGGTCGATGCGCTGGATCTTCAGCAAGTCGAGTGCTTCCCAGATGTACTCGGGTGGGCCTTCCTCGCCGGCGTGGGCCACGGTCAGGAAGCCTTCGCTGCGGGCGCGGTCGAAGACACGCTGGAACTTGCTGGGCGGGTGGCCTTTTTCCGAGCTGTCCAGGCCGACGGCGACGAAGGCATCGCGGAAGGGCAGGGCCTGGTCGAGGGTCTTCTGCGCCTCGTCCTCGCTCAGATGGCGCAGGAAGCTGAGGATCAGGCCGCTGCCGACACCCAGTTGTTCACGACCATCCTTCAAGGCCTGGGTGATGCCGCCCAGTACAACCTCGAAAGGGATGCCCCGGTCGGTGTGGGTCTGCGGGTCGAAGAATGGCTCGGTGTGGATGACGTTCTGCGCCTTGCAACGTTGCAGGTAGGCCCAGGTCAGGTCGTAGAAGTCCTGCTCGGTGCGCAGGACATCGGCACCCTGGTAATAGAGGTCGAGGAATTCCTGCAGGTTGTTGAAGGCGTAGGCGCCACGCAGGGTTTCCACATCCGCCCAAGGCAGGGCGATCTTGTTGCGTTCGGCCAAGGCGAACAGCAGTTCGGGCTCCAGCGAGCCCTCAAGGTGCATGTGCAGTTCCGCCTTGGGCAAGGCGTTCAGCCATTCATACATGTGTGCAGTCTCGATCAGGTACGGTTGGCCGACATTCTACAGGGCCTGGCCGGGCATTGCGCTCGACCAGGCCCTTGATCGGTCAACCGGCGATCAGATGGGCCGCGGCCTGGCGGTGGTCGGCGATCAGGCCTTGAACGTCCAGGCCTTCGATCTGGCCGTCAATGACGCGCCACTGGCCACCGACCATCACCCGGTCGGCGCGATCGGCAGCGCACAGCAGCAAGGCCGAGAGCGGGTCGTGGCTGCCGGAGAAACGCAGTTCATCGAGCTTGAACAGCGCCAGGTCCGCCTGCTTGCCCACGGCAAGTTCACCGATGTCGCTGCGGCCCAGCAGTTGCGCCGATCCACGGGTGGCCCAACCCAGGGCGCGTTCCGGGGTGATCAGCTCGGCGCCGTAGCGCAGGCGTTGCAGGTACAGGGCCTGGCGGGCCTCGAGGATCATGTTCGAGGCATCGTTGGATGCCGAGCCGTCGACGCCCAGGCCCACCGGTGCGCCGGCCGCTTCCAGGTCGACGGTCGGGCAGATGCCCGAGGCCAGGCGCATGTTCGAGCTCGGGCAATGGCAGATGCCCGTGCCGGCCGCGCCCAGGCGGGTGATTTCATCGGGGTTGAAGTGGATGCCGTGGGCCAGCCAGGTGCGCGGGCCGAGCCAGCCGACGCTGTCCAGGTAGTCCACGGTGCGCAGGCCGAAGCGTTGCAGGCAGAAGTCTTCTTCGTCGAGGGTCTCGGCCAGGTGGGTGTGCAGGCGCACATCCAGCTCCTCGGCCAGCTCGGCGCTGGCGCGCATGATTTCGGGGGTGACCGAGAATGGCGAGCACGGCGCCAGGGCGATCTGGATGCGCGCGCCGTCGCCGCGCTCGTGGTAGCTGTGAATAAGTCGTTGGCTGTCGGCGAGGATCACTTCGCCCTGTTGCACGGTCTGCTGCGGCGGCAGGCCACCGTCCTTCTCGCCCAGGCTCATCGAGCCGCGGGTGAGCATGGCGCGCATGCCCAGCTTGCGCACCGCCTCGACCTGCACGTCGATGGCGTTGTCCAGGCCTTCGGGGAACAGGTAGTGGTGGTCGGCGGCGGTGGTGCAGCCCGACAGCAGCAACTCGGCCAGGGCGACCTGGCTGGCCAGTTCCAGGTTGGCTGGCGTGAGGCGTGCCCAGACCGGGTAGAGGGTCTTGAGCCAGGGGAACAGGGGCTGGTTGACCACGGGCGCCCAGGCGCGGGTCAGGGTCTGGTAGAAGTGGTGGTGGGTGTTGATCAGGCCGGGCAGCACCACGTGCTCGCGGGCGTCGAAGACCTGGTCGCAGGGCGCGCTGGGGGCCTGGCCGGCGGCGAGCAGTTCAGTAATGCGGCCATCTTCGATCACCAGGCCGCCACGGGCGTCCTGATTGTTGGCGGTGAAGATGGCGAGCGGGGATTTCAACCAGATGCGGGTCGCAGGCATGTTGCCGGCTCCTCTGAAAGTGGGTTCAGGTTAGCCAGCTCAGTGTTGCCCTGTCTGCTGATCCAGGTCCGCCGCGGGGGCGAGGTTTCGAGTCTACTGCCTCGCCACGCGGCTTTCAATTCACCAGGTGAGCGCTTCGCCCTTGTAGTTGATAAAGCGCAGCCCGCCCTTGCCGCTGTGCGCCTTGACCTGCTCGAGCATGCCGCGGGTGCTGGTGGCCACGTCGATCTCGGCGTTCTCGCCGCCCATGTCGGTCTTCACCCAGCCCGGGTGCATGGCCAGCACGCACAGGTCGGGGCGTTGCAGCTCGACCACGAAGCTGTTGATCATCGAGTTGAGCGCGGCCTTGCTGGCCTTGTACAGGCAGATCTCGCCACCGTCGGGGATGGTCACGCTACCCAGGATCGAGCTCATGAATGCCAGCACGCCGCTACCTTCGCGAACCTGGCCGGCCAGGCGGCGGGCGACACGGATTGGCGCCACGGCGTTGGTCATGAACAGGTCGCCGATTTCCTGTACCTGGACGCGCTCCAGGTCTTGCGGCAGAGGGCCCATCACCCCGGCGTTGACGAATACCAGGTCGAACACTTCACCGTGCAGGCGCTGCTTGAGACTGTCGAGCTGGGCGGTGTCATTCATCTCCAGGCGCTCGATGCGAACACCGGGAACGTCACCGAGGGCACCCGGTTTCTGCGGGTCGCGCACGGTGGCGACAATGTTCCAGCCGTCCTCGTGCAGGCGTTGCACCAGGCCAAGGCCAAGGCCTCGGGAGGCGCCGATGATCAGGGCGGTCTTGTTCGGGGTCATTTCGATGCTCCTTTCAATGATGAGCCTTATACACAGGCAATGCTGTTCACAGGGTTGCGGCGAGCCAGGGTGACGAGCATAGCCCAGGCGTCCCCCTGCTGATCAAAAAATGAGCGGCTGGCTGGGAAGCCGATGCCACCGGCCTTTGCCGGGGTGGTCAACGGGTTATCCACAAGCTGCTCCACAGTTATTGTGTGCAAGCCAAGTCGCGTGGAAATGCCAGTTTCTGGGTGTCCAGGCCGCCTGAATTGGGGATAACTCGCCGGCTTTCAGTCACTTGGATCAATGTCACGCAATTGTGATCAAAATATGCTCAACCTTCTGGAGGCCTTGAAGCATAAGGGCTACATAAGAATGCCCCAAGCTTATCCACAGGCAGGCCCACAGTAGATGTGGGCAACGTTCATTGCCGTTCCAGCAGGATGCGCCCGCGGCTGATGTCCGCATACTGTTGTTGCAGTGTGTCCAGGTGGGTATCGCCAAAAGCGATGCGCAGGTCCACGCCGTTGGCGGTGAACTGTTCGTCCAGCACCAGGCCGTCCACTTCCGCCAGGCGCAGCTTGACCAGCGCCAGTTCGCTGAAGGTGCAACTGCAACTGAACTCGCTGCGTTGCACCAGCAGCCGCTTGGGCGCCTGCTGCAGGCATTTGTTGGCGCCACCGCCATAGGCGCGGGCCAGGCCGCCGGTGCCCAGTTGGATACCGCCGTACCAGCGTATTACCAATACCACCACCTGGTCGCAGTCCTGGGCCTCGATGGCGGCGAGGATCGGCCGCCCGGCGGTGCCGCCGGGTTCGCCATCGTCGCTGCTGCGATATTGGCCGCCCAGCTTCCAGGCCCAGCAGTTGTGGGTGGCCGCCAGGTCGCTGTGGCGTTCGATGAAGGCCATCGCTTCGGCGGCGCTGCTGATCGGGCCGGCGAGGGTGATGAAGCGGCTCTTGCGGATGTCCTCGCGGAACTCGCAGAGGTCGAGCAGGGTAGAAGGCATAGGTCCGGGTCAGGCGTGCGTGGTGATGCCGCAGCCTTTGAGAATGATGTGGATAAGGTTGTTGCTGGCGTCTTCCATATCCTGCTTGGTCAGGCGGGTGCGGCCGGTAACCTGGCAGATCTGGGTGGCGAAGTCGGCGTAGTGCTGGGTGCTGCCCCAGAGCAGAAAGATCAGGTGAACCGGGTCCACCGGGTCCATCTTGCCGGCGTCGATCCAGGCCTGGAACACCGCGGCGCGGCCACGGAACCATTCGCGGTAGTCGGCGCTGAAGTATTCGCTCAGGCACTCGCCGCCGCTGATCACTTCCATGGCGAAGATTCGCGAGGCCTGTGGGTTGCGCCGGGAGAATTCCATCTTGGTGCGAATGTACTGGCTCAGTGCCTCGGCCGGGTCGTCCTCGACGCTCAGGGCGTTGAAGGTGCTGTCCCACAGTTCGATGATGTTGCTCAGCACCGCGATGTACAGGCCCAGCTTGTTGGTGAAGTAGTAGTGCAGGTTGGCCTTGGGCAGCCCGGCCTTGAGCGCGATGGTGTTCATGCTCGTGCCTTTGTAGCCGTGGCGGGCGAATTCGTCTTCGGCGGCCTGGATGATGGCCTGCTCGTTCTTCTGGCGGATGCGGCCGGCGGGCTTGCCCGAGGCGGGGGAGCGATGCGCAGGGACTTCTAGGGTCATGGACGATTCCGGACGGGTCGGTGACAACGAATGCTGGACAGATTACCTGCCTGTGCCGAAGTGACAAGCATTAGCGTCAGGCACAGGCATCAACGTGTCGCAGACAGGCTCTCGAGGAAGCTTTCCAGAACCAGGTTCGGCCTGCGCCCCTTGCGGGTCACCCAGCTCAGGCTCAGGTCGTAGAAGCGTTGCGTGGGCTTCAGTGCGCGCAGGCGGCCTTGCTGCACCCAGAACATGGCGTAGTGGTCAGGCAGGTAACCGATGTAGCGCCCGGTGAGGATGAGGAAGGCCATGCCTTCGCGGTCCGAGGCGCTGGCGGTGCAGTGCAGCGCCTGGTAGTGGGCCTGGATATCGGCAGGCAGGCGAAAGGTCGGGGCGATGGCGTCCTGGCTGTTGAGGCGCGCGTCATCAATCTGTTGGTCGTCGGCGTAGAACAGCGGATGGCCGACCGCGCAGTAGAGCAGTGAGCGCTCGCTATAAAGAGGCTGGTATTCGAGCCCGGACAGTGGGCTGGTCTGCGGTACCACCCCCACATGCAGGCTGCCGTCGAGCACCCCTTGCTCGACCTGGCTGGGTGCGATCATGCGGATCTGGATATGCACGTCGGGGCCACGGTCCTTCAGTTCAGCCAGGGCGTGGGTGATACGCATGTGCGGCAGGGTGACCAGGTTGTCGGTCAGGCCGATGTTGAGCTCGCCACGAAGGTGCTGGTGCAGGCCATTGACCTCGGTGCGGAACGTCTCCAGGGCGCTGAGCAGTTGCAGCGCCGAGTGGTAGACCTCGCGACCCTCCTCGGTCAGCGAGAAGCCGGCGCGGCCCCGCTGGCACAGGCGCAGGCCCAGGCGTTGCTCGAGGTCGTTCATTTGCTGGCTGATCGCCGAACGGCCGATGCCCAGCACATTCTCCGCCGCCGAGAAGCCGCCGCATTCGACGACGCTGCGGTAGATCTTCAACAGACGGATGTCGAAATCGCTGACCTGGGCGAGGGGATCGGGGCGTCGGCTCATTAGTTTAGTTGTCCGCTGACTGAAGGTTAGAAATGCTGGGTTTTTCGAACTTTATCGCCGTGACAACTTAGCCGCAACAACACCCCATCGTTGCCTAATCGTCTTCCGAGGAACCGCCGATGAACATGCCCGAAAACGCCCAGGCCGGCCTGGCCAGCCAGCTCAAGCTGGATGCCCACTGGATGCCTTACACCGCCAACCGCAACTTCCAGCGCGACCCGCGCCTGATCGTGGCGGCCGAAGGCAATTACCTGGTCGATGACAAAGGCCGCAAGATCTTCGACGCCTTGTCGGGCCTGTGGACCTGCGGTGCCGGGCATACCCGCAAGGAAATCAGCGAAGCGGTGGCCCGCCAGGTCGCCACCCTCGACTATTCCCCGGCCTTCCAGTTCGGTCATCCGCTGTCGTTCCAGCTGGCCGAGAAGATCGCCAACCTCGCGCCGGGTGACCTGAACCACGTGTTCTTCACCAACTCCGGTTCCGAATGCGCCGACACCGCGCTGAAGATGGTCCGCGCCTACTGGCGCCTGAAAGGTCAGGCGACCAAGACCAAGATCATCGGCCGCGCCCGTGGCTATCACGGTGTGAATATCGCCGGCACCAGCCTGGGCGGCGTCAACGGCAACCGCAAACTGTTCGGCCAGTTGCTGGATGTCGACCACCTGCCGCACACCGTGCTGCCTGCCAACGTATTCAGCAAAGGCATGCCGGAGGAGGGCGGGATCGCCTTGGCCGACGAGATGCTCAAGCTGATCGAACTGCATGACGCCTCGAACATCGCCGCAGTGATCGTCGAGCCGCTGGCCGGCTCCGCTGGCGTGCTGCCGCCGCCGAAGGGGTATCTGAAGCGCCTGCGCGAGATCTGCACCCAGCACAACATCCTGCTGATCTTCGACGAAGTCATCACCGGCTTCGGGCGCATGGGGGCCATGACCGGTGCCGAAGCCTTCGGCGTCACCCCGGACCTGATGTGCATCGCCAAGCAGGTCACCAACGGCGCGATCCCGATGGGCGCGGTGGTGGCCACGGGCGAGATCTACCAGACCTTCATGAACCAGCCGACACCAGAGTACGCAGTGGAATTCCCCCACGGCTACACCTACTCGGCGCACCCAGTGGCCTGTGCCGCCGGTATCGCCGCACTGGATCTGCTGCAGAAAGAAAACCTGGTGCAGTCCGCCGCCGAACTGGCGCCGCACTTCGAGAAGTTGCTGCACGGTATCAAGGGCACCAAGAACGTCGTCGACATCCGCAACTACGGCCTGGCCGGCGCCATCCAGATCGCCGCGCGCGACGGTGACGCCATCGTTCGCCCGTACGAGGCGGCGATGAAGCTATGGCAAGCCGGCTTCTACGTGCGCTTCGGCGGCGACACCCTGCAGTTCGGGCCAACCTTCAATACCCAGCCGCAGGAACTGGACCGCCTGTTCGACGCGGTGGGCGAAGCCCTGAACAAGGTCGACTGATCTTTCCGAATTTGATGTCAGGCGCGTGAGCATCGCGCGCCTGCTTCCACCTTCTTTATCTGGAGTTCTGCATGAGCATTGTTCAGCACCTGATCCACGGCGAGCTGGTCACCAAGGGCGAACGTACCGCCGACGTCTTCAACCCGTCCACCGGCCAGGCCGTGCGCAAGGTCGAGCTGGCCAGCCGCGCCACCGTTCAGCAGGCCATCGACTCGGCCAAGGCCGCCTTCCCGGCCTGGCGCAACACCCCACCGGCCAAGCGTGCCCAGGTGATGTTCCGCTTCAAGCAACTGCTTGAGCAGAACGAAGCGAAGATCTCGCAGATGATCAGCGAGGAACACGGCAAGACCCTGGAAGACGCCGCAGGCGAGCTGAAGCGTGGCATCGAGAACGTCGAGTTCGCCTGCGCTGCTCCGGAAGTGCTGAAAGGCGAGTACAGCCGCAACGTCGGCCCGAACATCGATGCCTGGTCGGACTTCCAGCCGCTGGGCGTGGTTGCTGGTATCACCCCGTTCAACTTCCCGGCCATGGTGCCGCTGTGGATGTACCCGCTGGCGATCGCTTGTGGCAACGCCTTCATTCTCAAGCCTTCCGAGCGTGACCCGAGCTCCACGCTGTTCATCGCTCAACTGCTGCTGGAGGCAGGTCTGCCGAAGGGCATCCTCAATGTCGTGCATGGTGACAAGGAAGCGGTCGACGCGCTGATCGAGGCGCCGGAGGTCAAAGCCTTGAGCTTCGTGGGTTCGACCCCGATCGCCGAATACATTTATGCCGAAGGCACCAAGCGTGGTAAACGCGTTCAGGCGCTGGGCGGTGCGAAGAACCATGCGGTGCTGATGCCGGATGCCGACCTGGACAACGCGGTCAGTGCGCTGATGGGCGCGGCCTATGGCTCGTGCGGCGAGCGCTGCATGGCGATCTCGGTAGCCGTGTGTGTGGGTGACCAGGTGGCGGATGCGCTGATCGCCAAGCTGGAACCGCAGATCAAGGCGTTGAAGATCGGTGCTGGCACTTCCTGTGGCCTGGACATGGGGCCACTGGTGACTGCTGCTGCCCGTGACAAGGTGGTGGGGTACATCGATGACGGTGTTGCCGCTGGCGCCAAGCTGGTGGTCGACGGCCGTGGCTATCGCGTGGCAGGTAATGAGGATGGCTACTTTGTCGGCGGAACGCTGTTCGACAATGTCACGCCTGAGATGCGCATCTATAAGGAAGAGATCTTCGGGCCGGTGCTGTGCGTTGTTCGTGTGAACAGCCTGGAGCAGGCAATGCAGTTGATCAACGAGCATGAGTACGGCAATGGTACCTGCATCTTCACCCGTGACGGTGAGGCGGCTCGGTTGTTCTGCGACGAGATTGAAGTGGGCATGGTGGGGGTGAACGTTCCGCTGCCGGTGCCGGTGGCTTATCACAGCTTCGGTGGCTGGAAGCGTTCGCTGTTTGGTGACCTGCATGCCTATGGTCCGGATGGGGTGCGCTTCTATACCCGCCGCAAGGCGATTACCCAGCGCTGGCCACAGCGTGCCAGCCATGAGGCTTCGCAGTTTGCGTTTCCTAGCCTTTAAGGGTTAGAGGGAAGCGGGGAGGCCGGTAGGCCTCCCCGTTTTGCTTTTGGGGCTTCTATATAGATAGCGTTGTGGCTGGCAGGTGCCTGCCTTTAGATTGTGTTGGTTTTGAGAGGTGCCCGCCGAGGTTTCTCGGGTGCCCATCAGATCGAGCGCCGCAAGGCGGCGCTCGATCCCCAGCGCGATGCAGATGCTGAGCGCACGCCCGGCGGCCGTGATGCGGTCTTCTCGCTAATTATTTGAAATTATTGAAATTAAAGGTTGACGGGGTTTCAGATCCCCTTATAATGAGCCCCA
>NZ_JAMSHW010000031.1:0-54137 GCF_023757525.1 Pseudomonas sp. MWU13-3659
CCTAGGTTAGGCGGTTCACGCAAGCTATCGCCGTCAATTGTTGAGAAAGCGCGAGCAAGCTTAAATCATGGCTGCAATTAGCCAGAAGGCTCCTTGAACCTATAGCCCGAATCCCCCGGATTGACGCAAACGCAAGCTGCCACTACCGTGCCTCCAATCCCCAAGGCAACGCGCAGCCCCGCCCGAAAGTTTCCCTGGAATGCGCCCACCGAGACCCGCCTCCATGCCCCAGCCAACCCCCGCTCGTTTCGAGGACGGCCGCACGCTGCACCTGGCCGGTTTGTCCAACCGTTACGACTTCTCCCGCCTGGCCGAGCTCAAGCTGCTGTGGCAGCGCTTCGCCCCATGGCTCGGGCATGTCCCCGGTCAGCATGGCCACGACAGCTACGGCGTGTGCCACAACCCCGACGGCCAAGGCGCGTTCGACTACCTGGCGGGTGTCGAGGTGACCGGTACGGCCACACTCCCCGAAGGTTTCACCACCCTCGTCCTGGCACCCCAGCACTACGCGGTGTTCGAACACCGCGGCAGCCTTGAGTGCATCAAGACGACCTTCGATGCCATCTTTACCCAATGGCTGCCAGCCTCGGGCAAGCGCCAGGCCGACGCCGCCGTCTTCGAGCGCTACCCGGCCGGCTACGACCCGGCGGCCCCGCAAGCCCTGATGGAAATCTGGATTCCCCTGGAGCGATCATGATCCACCCTTGCACCGACCCGACCACCCCGGCCTGGCTGCACCTGCGCAGTGCCCTCTGGCCCGACAGCGCGGCGGCCGAGCACCTGGCGGAAATGGCCGATATTGCCCTCCGCCCCGATACCTTCGTGGCCCTGTTGGCGTACGACGAGCAGGGCGGGGCGCTAGGGCTGGCCGAGGCGTCGGTGCGCCATGACTACGTCAATGGCAGCAATACGTCGCCGGTGGCGTACCTCGAAGGCATCTTCGTCGAGCCGGCCCGGCGCGGCCAGGGCATCGCCCGCCAGCTGATCGCGGCCGTCGAACGCTGGGCGGCCGGCAAAGGCTGCCGCGAACTGGCCTCGGACGCCGCGCTGGACAACCTTGGTAGCCAGCATATGCACGCGGCCCTGGGCTTTGCCGAGACCGAGCGGGTGGTGTACTTCCTCAAGCCGGTCACGCCCCTCGACTGAAAAATTGCGGTCGGTTGTCGATTTGCCGTTTTCCCGTTCGACCAGTGTTGAAGGCGCCGGAATGCCCCGGCGCCACTTGCTGAAGATGCTTCGGAGAAAACACCGATGAACACCGCAGCCGAAAACGAAATTCGCCAGTTGATCGCAGGTTGGATCGAGGCCGTGCGCGAGCGCGACGTGGCGCGCATCGTCGCCCCCTACGCCGACGACATCCTCGCCTTCGACGCCATCCAGGCCCTGCAATTCAAGGGCAAGGCCGCCTACCGCGCGCACTGGGAAATGTGCATGGGCTACTGCACCGGCCCCATGGTGTTCGAGGTGGCGCAACTGGCCGTGCACGCCGACGGCGACCTGGGCCTTGCCCACTGGCTCAACCGCTGCGGCCCGTCGGACGACGAAAGCCAGTGCGGCTTCATGCGCGTCACCGTGGGCTACCGGCGCAACGCCGGGCAGTGGCAGGTGATCCATGAGCACTGGTCGGCGCCGTTCGACATGGAAACGCAAAAAGCGCTGTTCGATCTCAAACCCTGAACGCCGTCGACCGCCTATCGCCACCTCACCCTGGAGACGATCATGAAATACCTGTGCCTGGTCTATTGTGACGAGGGGTTGCTGCACAGCCTGCCCGACAGCCCCGAAGACGCCGAATGCATGGCCTACGCCGAGTCCATCCAGGGCTCCGGGCGGATGCTTGCCACCGAGGCGCTCAAGCCCGTGCAAACCGCCACCACGGTGCGCGTGCGTGGCGGCCGCATGAGCCTGACCGACGGCCCCTTCGCCGAGACGAAAGAGCAGCTGGCCGGCTTCTACCTGGTCGACGCCCGCGACCTCAATGAGGCGCTGAACATCGCCAAGGGCATCCCGGCGGCGCGGGTCGGCAGCGTCGAGGTGCGGCCGGTGCGCGAACTGCAACCCTGAACCGGATGGAGAACGACAACAATGACTCTGGTACAACCGGCACAACCCCAGCATGAGCTGGCCATCAGCCGCCTGATCGACGCCCCGCCCGCCAAGGTGTTCCGCGCCTGGACCGAGCCGCAATGGCTGATGCAGTGGTGGGGCCCCCATGGCATGACCACCCCGGAATGCGAGATGCAGTTGTGGCCGGGTGGGTTGTTCCGCACCCTGATGCGCGCCCCCGACGGCACCGAGTACCCCCACCAGGGCGTGTTCCTGGAAATCCATGCGCCGCACCGGCTGGTGTTCACCGATGCCTTCCGCCCTGGCTGGGTGCCCTCCGACAAGGCGTTCATGACCGCGGTGGTCAGCTTCGACGACGAGCAGGGCAAGACCCGCTACACCGCCCGCGCCTGGCACTGGAACGCCGCCGACTGCCGCGCCCATGAGGAAATGGGTTTCCACCAGGGCTGGGGAGAAAGCCTGGACCGCCTGGTGGAGGTGGTGACCCAGCGGATGCCGGACTGATGACCCACACCGAACAGGTTCGCCGGCAGGTCGAGACCGTCTACCGCCAGGAGTCGCGGCGCATCCTGGCCACGCTGATCCGCCTGCTGGGCGATTTCGACCTGGCCGAGGAGGCCATGCACGATGCCTTCTTCATCGCCGTGGAGCGTTGGCAGCGCGACGGCATCCCCGACAACCCGCGCGCCTGGCTGGTCTCCACCGGGCGCTTCAAGGCCATCGACGCCTTGCGCCGGCGCGCCCGCTTCGACCGCTCCCAGGCCGACCTGATCATGCTGCTCGAAGGCGAGGCCCAAGACCCAGGCGAAGAGGAGCTGCTGGCCGACGACCGCCTGCGCTTGATCTTCACCTGCTGCCACCCGGCGCTGGCGGCCGACGCCCAGGTGCCGCTGACGCTGCGCGAAGTCTGCGACCTGACCACCGAGCAGATCGCCCGCGCTTTCCTGCAGAGCCCGGCCACCATCGCCCAGCGCATCGTGCGGGCCAAGGCGAAGATCCGCGACGCGAAGATCCCGTACCAGGTGCCGGCGCTGGCCGAGCTGCCCGAGCGCCTGGAGAGCGTGTTGCGGGTGATCTACCTGGTGTTCAACGAGGGCTATTCGGCGTCGTCGGGGGAGGATGTGGTTACCCGCGAGCTGACCGACGAGGCGATCCGCCTGGGGCGCCTGCTGGCGCAGTTGCTGCCGGACGCGGAAGTGCTCGGCCTGCTGGCGCTGATGCTGCTGCAGGCGTCGCGCCAGCGTGCGCGCAGCGATGACGAGGGTGAGCTGGTGGTGCTCGACGAGCAGGACCGTGGCCTGTGGGATCGTGCGCAGATCGAGGAAGGTTGCCAGCTGGTGCGCCAGGCCCTGGGCGGCCGTGAAGTCGGCCCGTACAGCGTGCAGGCGGCGATTGCCGCGCTGCACGCCGAGGCCCCCAGCGCCGAGGCGACGGACTGGGCGGAGATCGTCGGGTTGTACGAGCTGTTGCTGCGCCACTGGCCGTCGCCGGTGGTGGAGCTGAACTGGGCGGCGGCGCTGGCCAGGCGCGATGGCGCGGCGGTGGGGTTGCGGGCGGTGGAGGCGATTCTAGAGCGGGGCGAGCTGGGCGACTACCACTTGGCCCATGCCGCGCGGGCGGAGTTGCATCGGCAATTGGGCCATGTCGAACAGGCCCGTGGCGCCTGGCGCCAGGCCCTGGCGTTGGCCCGCCAGGGGCCGGAACGGCGGCATATCGAGCGGCGCCTGCGGGAGCTGGGCTAGTCAATGCGGGCCTGTTCGCCGGCAAGCCGGCTCCTACGAACTGGGGGGCTTCTGTAGGAGCCGGCTTGCCGGCGAACGGGGCCTGAAAGGCCCCATCTACGCAATCAGCTCGCCACGAAATTCGGCGGGCTCACCAGCTCGACGGTCTGCTGCTTGCGTGGCGCCAGGATCTCGGCCTCGCCCTCGACCACCAGCTCGTCGTTCTGGTTGTAGACGTTGGTGGCAATGCGCACCTTGAACTTGGGCAGCTTCTCGAGAATCTCCAGGCGCACGGTCAGGGTGTCGCCGATCTTCACCGGCTTCTGGAAGCTCATCTGCTGCCCCAGGTAGATGGTGCCGGGGCCAGGCAGGGTGCAGGCTACCGCGGCGCTGATCAGCGCACCGCTGAACATGCCATGGGCGATGCGCTCGCGGAACATGCTCTTGGCGGCGAACTCGGCGTCCAGGTGCACCGGGTTGTGGTCACCGGACATCGCGGCGAACAACTGAATGTCGCGCTCTTCGACGGACTTCTTGTATTCGGCTTTCTGGCCGACTTCGAGGGCTTCGTAAGGCGTGTTGGTGACCTGGGTCATCGGGGCTTCCTTGAGCGGTGGACGAGGGGGCCTATCATTCACTGCGGGCAGGGCGGCCAAGGGCCAGCGCCTGCTCCAGCCAGCCGATGATATCGGCGGTGACCTCGTCGCGATGGGTTTCATTGAGCACTTCGTGGCGGGCGCCCGGGTAGACGCGCAACTGCACATGGCGGTTGCCGGTCGCGCGCAGGGCATCGGCCAAAAGGGTGAGACGCTTGCCGGCACTCACCGGATCACATTCGCCGCCCAACACGAAGATCGGCAGGTTCGGGTCGATCTGCGCGAGGTTCTTCTTCTGGCTGATCTGCGCCAGGCCTTGCAGCAGGTCGAGCCACAGCTGGTTGCTGCAGCGATAGCCGCACAGCGGGTCGGCGACGTACTTGTCCACCTCCGCCGTGTCGCGGCTGAGCCAGTCGAAGGCGGTACGGTTGGGCTTGAACGCTTTGTTGAACGAGCCGAATGACAGCCAGTCGATCAGCGCGCTCTTGCCCAGCGGGCCCTGGCGCCAGGCCTCGAGCCGGGCGATCAGGCGCGCCGCGCGGTACAGCGCCACGGGCTGGAAGTTGGAGCCGCTGAGTATCGCCCCTTGCAGGCTGGCGCTGTGGTGCAGCAGGTAGGCCTGGGCGATGTAGCTGCCCATGCTGTGGCCGAACAGGAACAGCGGCGTGCCGGGGAACTGCTGGCCGATGTGCTGGGCCAGCAGGCCCAGGTCGTTGACCACGGCATTCCAGCCATTATGGCTGGCGAACAGGCCCAGGCTGCCCAGCTCGGCGGTGCGCCCATGGCCGCGCTGGTCGTGGGCGAACAGGGCGTAGCCCGCGTCGTTCAGGGCGTGGCCCAGGCGCTGGTAGCGCGCCGCGTGCTCGGCCATGCCGTGGGCCAGCAACACCACGGCCTTGACCGGTTTGCTCGGCAGCCACTGGTGCACATACAGGCTGCAATGCTCGCTGGCGGGGAGCCAGAAGGCGTCGTGGGGCATGGCGGGTCCTTGCGCGCTGAGGTTGACCACACAGTGTATGCGCAAAGGGCCGGATTGCAGGAAGGGCAGAAATAAGATTCACAATGTTAATGGCGGCACTTGGCGTATTTGCCACCTTCGTCATTGCTGCTAACGTCGGCAGAACGCCTTTTTGCCACCCGGCGATCAGGTCAGGGACGGTCCCGGCAGAGGAACAACAATAAATGCAAGCCGATTTCTGGAACGACAAGCGCCCGGCGGGCGTGCCTTCCACCATTGACATGAATGCTTACAAGTCTGTCGTCGATGTCTTCGAGCGCTCCTGCAAGCGTTTCGCCGACCGCCCGGCGTTCAGCAACCTGGGGGTGACCCTCAGCTACGCCGAGCTCGACCGTTACTCCGCGGCCTTTGCCGCCTGGTTGCAGCAACACACCGAGCTGGTGCCGGGCGACCGCATCGCGGTGCAGA
Source organism: Pseudomonas sp. MWU13-3659 (assembly GCF_023757525.1). Classification (NCBI taxonomy): domain Bacteria; kingdom Pseudomonadati; phylum Pseudomonadota; class Gammaproteobacteria; order Pseudomonadales; family Pseudomonadaceae; genus Pseudomonas; species Pseudomonas sp. MWU13-3659. The sequence goes on from NZ_JAMSHW010000031.1 coordinate 5,811, forward strand.
TGCCCAACGTCCTGCAATACCCCATCGCCGTGTTCGGTGCCATGCGCGCCGGGCTGATCGTGGTCAACACCAACCCGCTGTACACCGAGCGCGAGATGCGCCACCAGTTCAAGGACTCCGGCGCCCGCGCCCTGGTCTACCTGAACATGTTCGGCAAGCGCGTGCAGGAAGTGCTGCACGACACCGGCATCGAATACCTGATCGAGGCGAAGATGGGCGACATGCTGCCCGCGCTCAAGGGCTGGCTGATCAACACCGTGGTCGACAAGGTAAAGAAGATGGTGCCGGCTTATCACCTGCCCCAGGCCGTGTCGTTCAAGCAGGTGCTGCGCCAGGGGCGCGGGCTCGGCCACAAGCCGGTATCGCAGGCGCTCGACGACGTCGCCGTGCTGCAGTACACCGGCGGCACCACGGGCCTGGCCAAGGGCGCGATGCTCACCCACGGCAATCTGGTCGCCAACATGCTCCAGGTCCTGGCCTGCTTCTGCCAGCGCGGCGCCGACGGCCAGCCGCTGATCAAGGAAGGGCAGGAGGTGATGATCGCGCCGCTGCCGCTGTACCACATCTATGCCTTCACCGCGAACTGCATGTGCATGATGGTCACCGGCAACCACAACGTGCTGATCACCAACCCGCGGGATATCCCGGGTTTCATCAAGGAGCTGGGCAAGTGGCGCTTCTCGGCGTTGCTGGGGCTGAACACGCTGTTCGTCGCGCTGATGGACAACCCTGGCTTCAAGTCGCTCGACTTCTCCGCCTTGAAGGTCACCAACTCGGGCGGCACCGCCTTGGTCAAGGCCACCGCCGAACGTTGGGAGGCACTGACCGGCTGCCGTATCGTCGAGGGCTACGGCCTCACCGAAACCTCGCCGGTGGCCAGTACCAACCCCTACGGCCAGCTGGCGCGCCTGGGCACCGTGGGCATGCCGGTGCCGAACACCGCGTTCAAGGTGATCGACGATGCCGGCATCGAGCAGGCGTTGGGCGAGCGGGGCGAGCTGTGCATCAAGGGGCCGCAGGTGATGAAGGGCTACTGGCAGCAGCCGGAAGCCACCGCCCAGGCGCTGGACGCTGAGGGCTGGTTCAAGACCGGCGATATCGCGATCATCGACCCGGACGGCTTCACCCGCATCGTCGACCGCAAGAAGGACATGATCATCGTCTCCGGCTTCAACGTGTACCCCAACGAGATCGAGGATGTGGTGATGAACCACCCGCAAGTGGCCAACTGCGCGGCCATCGGCGTGCCGGACGAGCGTTCGGGGGAGGCGGTGAAGTTGTTCGTGGTGGCGCGCGAGGGGGGGCTCGACGTCGACGAACTCAAGGCCTATTGCAAGGCCAACTTCACGGGGTACAAGGTGCCCAAGCAGATTGTCGTGCGGGAGTCGCTGCCGATGACGCCGGTGGGCAAGATCCTGCGGCGTGAGTTGCGTGATATCGCCTGAGGTTAAACAGCTGTGGCGCCCGGCGCGATTCAATGTAGGAGCCGGCTTGCCGGCGAACGGGCCGGTGCGCTTCCTGTAGGTGCGGGTGTACCTGCGAATGGGTGGGTAGGTTCACTACCGTATTCGCGGGTGAACCCGCTCACCCAGATTCCTGTAGCGGCTCTGGCTGCTCTATCTCGGCGTTTTCAGCCGATATTGCGACATTTTGGATAATTACTCTAAAAATGACCTGCATTGTTCATTGAGTCATTTTTGTGACCATTCGGCCCGTCCAGGCCTCTAGGCGACCCCTGGCAAAGCTGTTACTCTCGGCGCGCTTTCAGATGATCCGGTTTGCAATGAACCGTCATCCCATATCAATAATAAGCGCATCGACGCATACCGAATTCGCTGTTGCTGAAGGAGCGGGCTTCCATGATCGAACATTTTTGGAAGGATAAATACCCAGCCGGGGTCACGGCGGAAATCAATCCTGACGAATTCCCCAATATCCAGGCGGTACTCAAGCAATCCTGCCAACGCTTTGCCGACAAACCTGCCTTTAGCAACCTGGGCAAGACCCTGACCTACGGCGAGCTGTACGCGCTGTCCGGTGCCTTCGCCGCCTGGCTGCAGCAGCACACCGACCTCAAGCCCGGCGATCGTATCGCCGTGCAACTGCCGAACGTCCTGCAATACCCGGTCGCCGTGTTCGGTGCCATGCGCGCCGGCCTGATCGTGGTCAACACCAACCCGCTGTACACCGCGCGGGAGCTGGAGCACCAGTTCAACGACTCCGGCGCCAAAGCCTTGGTGTGCCTGGCGAACATGGCGCACCTGGCGGAAAAGGTGGTGCCCAAGACCCAGGTCAAACACGTCATTGTCACCGAAGTGGCCGACCTGTTGCCACCTCTGAAGCGCCTGCTGATCAACAGCGTCATCAAGTACGTGAAGAAAATGGTGCCGGCCTATAACCTGCCGGGCGCCGTGCGCTTCAACGACGCCCTGGCGCTGGGCAAGGGCGGGGCGGTCACCGAGGCCAACCCGCAGCCCAACGACGTGGCCGTGCTGCAGTACACCGGCGGCACCACCGGCGTGGCCAAGGGCGCGATGCTCAGCCACCGCAACCTGGTCGCCAACATGCTGCAGTGCCGTGCGCTGATGGGCTCGAACCTGCACGAAGGCTGCGAGATCCTCATCACGCCGCTGCCGCTGTACCACATCTACGCCTTCACCTTCCATTGCATGGCGATGATGCTGATTGGTAACCACAACATCCTGATCAGCAACCCGCGCGACCTGCCGGCCATGGTCAAGGAACTGGGCAAGTGGAAGTTCAGCGGCTTCGTCGGCCTGAACACGCTGTTCGTCGCCCTGTGCAACAACGAGGCGTTCCGCAACCTGGACTTCTCGGCGCTGAAGATCACCCTGTCCGGCGGCATGGCCCTGCAGCTGAGCGTGGCCGAGCGCTGGAAAGCCGTGACCGGCTGCGCCATCTGCGAAGGCTACGGCATGACCGAGACCAGCCCAGTGGCGGCGGTCAACCCGTCCGATGCCAACCAGGTCGGCACCATCGGTATCCCGGTACCGTCCACCCTGTGCAAGGTCATCGACGACAACGGCCAGGAACTGCCCCTGGGCGAAGTGGGCGAGCTGTGCGTGAAGGGCCCGCAGGTCATGAAGGGCTACTGGCAGCGCGAAGAGGCCACCGCCGAGATCCTGGACAGCGATGGCTGGCTGAAGACCGGCGATATCGCCCTGATCCAGCCGGATGGCTACATGCGCATCGTCGACCGCAAGAAGGACATGATCCTGGTCTCGGGCTTCAACGTGTACCCCAACGAGCTCGAAGACGTGCTCGCCGCCTTGCCGGGCGTGCTGCAGAGCGCGGCGATCGGCGTGCCGGACGAGAAGTCCGGCGAGGTGATCAAGGTGTTCATCGTGGTCAAGCCGGGCATGACCCTGACCAAGGAGCAGGTGATGGAGCACATGCGCGCCAACGTCACCGGCTACAAGGTGCCACGCTACATCGAGTTCCGCGACGCGCTGCCGACCACCAACGTCGGCAAGATCCTGCGCCGCGAGCTGCGTGATGAAGAGCTGAAGAAGCAGGGCCTGAAGAAGATCGCCTGACCTCCAGCTTGCACGATCGATGTAGGAGCGGCCTTGTGCCGCGAAAGGGGTGCGAAGCACCCCCATCGATTGATGCGTTGCCGCTGAAATCCCGGGGCTGCTTTGCAGCCCTTTCGCGGCACAAGGCCGCTCCTACAGAGAGGTTGCGGCTCAGCGCAGCTTTTCCAGCATCTGGTAGTACCACATCCCCGCCGCCAGCAGCGGATTCCCCAGCAAGTCCCCCATCGGCACCTTGATGTGCTTGCACGCCGCGAAGGTGTCGAACTTCTCCAACGTCCCGGTCAACGCCTCGGCCATAATCTCGCCCATGATGTGGCTGGTGGCGATGCCGTGCCCGGAATAGCCCTGGCAGTACCAGACGTTGTCCGACAGCTTGCCCAGCTGCGGGATGCGGTTGACCACGATGCCCATGGCGCAGCTCCATTGGAACTCGATCGGCACGCCTTTGAGCGCCGGAAAGGTGCGCTCGATGCACGGGCGCAGCTCGGCTTCGATATCCCGCGAATCACGCCCGGAATAGTTGGCGCCGCCACCGAACAGCAGGCGCTTGTCGGCGGTCAGGCGGTAGTAGTCGAGGACGAAGCGGCAGTCGTACACCGCCAGGTCCTGGGGGTTGATCTGCTCGGCCAGTTCGCCCAGCGGCGCGGTGGTGACGATGCCGCCCATGGCCGGGAAGATCTTGCCCTTGAGCTGGCGCTTTTCCAGCTTGTGGTACACGTCGCCGGCCAGCATCACCTGGCGTGCCTCGATCCGGCCCTGGGCGGTGACCACGGCCGGGCGTGGGCCATGGACGATCTCCAGCACTTCGGAGTTCTCGAATATCAGCGCCCCCAGGCCATGGGCGGCGCGGGCCTCGCCCAGGCACAGGTTGAGCGGGTGCAGGTGCAGGTTGCGGCGGTTCTTCAGCGCGCCGAGGTACAGCGGGCTCTGCAGGTGGCGCTGCATGGCGCTGCGGTCGAGCAGTTGCACCTGGTCGCCCATGCCGCGGCGCTGGGCCTCGGCCTCGAAGGCGCGCAGTTCGTTCAGGTGCGACGGTTTCATCGCTGCGTGCAGGTGGCCGCGCTTGAGGTCGCAGGCGATGCCGTAGCGTTCGACGCGCTGCTCGATGATCTGGTGGCCGCGCCAGCGCAGGTGCCAGATGAAGTCGTCCACTTCGCTGCCGAGGCGATCGCGCATCTGCGTGCGCATGGCTTCGTCACCCGACAGGCTGCCGGTGACCTGGCCGCCATTGCGCCCGCTGGCGCCCCAGCCGATGCGGTGGGTCTCGACGATGGCCACCTTCAGGCCGCGCTCGGCCAGTTCCACGGCGGTGGCCACGCCGGTGAAGCCGCCGCCGATGATCGCCACGTCCACCTGCACCGTGCCCTTGAGCGTGGGGTACTCGGTCGTGTCGTTGAGGGTGGCGCTGTAATAGGACGGCGCGCGCTGGGCCGGGCCGTTGTTCACTGCTGCGTTCATGGTGGTTCCTTCTTGTAATCTCGTGGGCATCAGGCCTGGTGCAGGTACCAGCGCCAGTCCTGTTCGCTGACTTCGGCCATGAACTGGCGGTATTCGGCGCCCTTGACCTTCAGGTACACGCCGAGGAATGCCTCGCCCAGCGCTTCGCGGGCCCAGCTCGAACGCTCCAGGGCGTCGAGGGCGGTGAGCCAGTCGGTGGGCAGGTGCTCGGTGGCCTGGGCATAACCGTTGCCCTCGACCGGCGCGCCGGGGTCGAGCTGCTCGCGGATGCCCTGGTGGGTGGCGGCGAGGATCGCGGCGGCGGCCAGGTAGGGGTTGGCGTCGGCGCCGCAGATGCGGTGCTCGATATGCCGGCTGTTGGCCGGGCCACCGGGCACGCGCAGGCTGACCGTGCGGTTGTCCACGCCCCAGGTCGGCGCCAGCGGCGCATAGCTGTTGGCCTGGAAACGGCGGAACGAGTTGGCGTTGGGGCAGAACAGCAGCAACGACTCGCGCAGGTGGCGCAGCATGCCGGCCACCGCCTGGCGCAGCAGCGGCGTGCCGGCCTTGTCTTCGCTGGCGAACAGGTTGTTGCCCGCTGCATCGGCCAGGCTCAGGTGCATGTGCATGCCGGTGCCGGCCAGCTGGGCGAACGGCTTGGCCATGAAGCAGGCCTGCATGCCGTGGGCGTTGGCGATGCCCTTGACCAGGCGCTTGTAGCGCACGGCCTGGTCAATGGCCTGGAGCGCGTCGCCGTGCTCCAGGGTGATTTCCACCTGGCCGGGCGCGTACTCCGAGATGGCGGTACGCGCGGGAATGCCCTGCGCCTTGCAGGCCGCGTAGAGGTCGGCGAGGAACGGTTCGATCTGCTCCAGCTCGCGCAGGCCATACACCTGGGTGGTGCGTGGGCGGCCGCCGTCGTTGTCCAGCGCCGGCTGCGGGTGGCCCTTGGCGTCGCGTTGCTGGTCGAGCAGGTAGAACTCCAGCTCGCAGGCCATGACCGGGTGATAACCGTCGGCCTTGAGGGCTTCGAGGGTGTGGATCAACACATGGCGCGGGTCGGCGATGCTGGCCGGCAGGCCTTCGCTGGGGTGCATGCTGACCTGCACGGCGGCGGTCGGCACGCGGCGCCAGGGCAGGCGCACCAGGCTGCCGTCCAAGGGGTAGGCGCGGCAGTCGATATCGCCGACATCCCAGACCAGGCCGGAGTTTTCCACATCGTCGCCATTGAGGGTCAGGCCGAGGATGGTGCTGGGCAGCGGGCGGCCGGTATCGAACACCGCCAGCAGTTCGTCGCGGTGCAGCAGCTTGCCGCGGGGCACGCCGTTGGCGTCGAGGATGAACAGTTCGATCAGGTCGATATCGGGGTTGTCGGCCAGGAATCGTCGGGCTTGCTCTACAGGTGCAAAGTGCATGGTGGGTTCGCTCATGGGCACGCACGACCGCCGCGCAGGCGAGCGGTCAGGCTGAGTCAATCGGCCATTGATGGCCGGGTTGGGTCAGGGGTGCTTGAACGAAGTATCCGGTGGGCGCGCGTGGCGGCAATGCCACAGGGCCCAGAAGGCGAGAATGATGTGCACCAGCGGATTCTCGCCGGCACGAGCCCTGGCCTTCGCTTGCGAAGGGCGGGACAGCGGGTGGGCGATGATCGGGTCGGGGAGCATGCTCTGGATACTCACACGGTGCGTAACGTTGATTAAAGCAGTGAATGGCGACGTTCACTCCAGGGTTGGGTAAACATTCTGAAGGGGTTCGCCGGCAAGCCGGCTCCTACAGGGGGGTAGATGTAGGAGCCGGCTTGCCGGCGAAAGGGCCAGTACAGGCAGCATCAGGCCGGCAAATCTGCGACAATCCCACCCCTTACGAATGCCGATCATGAAAAAGCAGGCCTCACCTGCATCACTAAAAAGCCCCATGACAGACCACGCCATCGACCAGCTGCTGCAAAACCTCGACCACGCCATGATCGCCGACCGCCATCGCCTGCGGCGGCAACTGCACGAGCTGCGCAAGCGCCCCGACGAGGGCAAGCTCGCGCAGTGGGTGGAAAAGGTCCAGGCCTCCTGCGCCCAGGTCACCGCGCGCCAGCAGAGCGTGCCGACCATCCGCTACGACGACAGCCTGCCCATCGCCGCCAAGCGCGACGAGATCAAGAAGGCCCTGGCCGAGCACCAGGTGCTGGTGATCGCCGGCGAGACCGGCTCGGGCAAGACCACCCAGCTGCCGAAGATCTGCCTGGAGCTGGGCCGTGGCAGCCATGGCCTGATCGCCCACACCCAACCCCGACGCATCGCCGCGCGCAGCGTGGCGGCGCGGGTTGCAGAGGAACTGGGCACACCGCTGGGGGCATTGGTCGGCTACCAGGTGCGCTTCGAGGACCAGAGCGATTCGAACACCCTGGTCAAGCTGATGACCGATGGCATCCTGCTGGCCGAGACCCAGCACGACCGCTTCCTCGAGCGCTACGACACGATCATCGTCGACGAAGCCCACGAGCGCAGCCTGAACATCGATTTCCTGCTCGGTTACCTCAAGACCCTGCTGCACCGCCGGCCGGACCTGAAGCTGATCATTACTTCGGCGACCATCGACCTGGAGCGTTTCTCCCAGCACTTCGACGGCGCGCCGATCATCGAAGTGTCGGGGCGTACCTACCCGGTAGACACCTGGTACCGCCCGCTGACCAGCGAGCAGGACGAGGAGGGCAACCAGGTTGAGGACGACCTCACCGTCGACCAGGCGATCCTTGCCACCCTCGACGAAATCGCCCATCACGAGCGCAGCCAGGGCAAGGGCCCGGGCGACGTGCTGGTGTTCCTGCCGGGTGAACGCGAGATCCGCGACGCCGCCGAGATCCTGCGCAAGGCCCAGTTGCGCCACACCGAGATCCTGCCGTTGTATGCGCGCCTGACCCCGGCCGAGCAGCAGAAGATCTTCCAATCCCACAGTGGCCGGCGCGTGGTGCTGGCGACCAACGTCGCCGAGACTTCGCTGACCGTGCCGGGCATCCGCTACGTGATCGACAGCGGCACTGCGCGCATCAGCCGCTACAGCTACCGCGCCAAGGTCCAGCGCCTGCCGATCGAGGCGGTATCCCAGGCCAGCGCCAACCAGCGTAAAGGTCGTTGCGGCCGGGTCGAGCCGGGTATCTGCATCCGCTTGTACAGCGAAGAAGATTTCAACGGCCGGCCGGCGTTCACCGACCCGGAGATCCTGCGCACCAACCTGGCCGCGGTGATCCTGCAGATGCTGCACCTGCGCCTGGGCGCCATCGATGCCTTCCCGTTCATCGAACCGCCGGATGGCAAGGCCATCAGCGACGGTTTCAACCTGCTGCAGGAGCTGTCGGCGGTCAACCGCGAGAACCAGCTCACGCCGCTGGGGCGCCAGCTGGCGCGCCTGCCGATCGACCCACGGATGGGCCGTATGCTGCTCGAAGGTGCCCGCCAGGGCAGCCTGCAGGAAGTACTGATCGTTGCCAGCGCCTTGTCGGTGCAGGACCCGCGCGAGCGTCCGCCTGAGCGCCAGCAGGCCGCCGACCAGGCCCATGCGCAGTGGAAGGACGTCGATTCCGACTTCGCCGCGCTGGTCAACCTGTGGCGCGGTTTCGAAGAGCAGCGCCAGGCGCTGACCGCCAGCCCACTGCGCAACTGGTGCCGGAAGAACTTCCTGAACTACCTGCGCCTGCGCGAATGGCGCGATGCCCATCGCCAGTTGTCGCTGATCTGCCGCGACCTGCAGTTGGCGGTGAACAAGGAACCGTGCGACTACCAACGCATGCACAAGGCCATCCTCAGCGGCCTGCTCAGTCAGATCGGCCACAAGGCCGAAGAGGGCGACTACCAGGGCGCGCGTCAGCGCCGCTTCTGGATTCACCCGTCGTCTGGCATCGGCCGCAAGCGCCCGCAGTGGGTGATGACTGCTGAACTGGTGGAAACCACCAAGCTTTACGCACGCATGGTGGCCAAGATCGAGCCGGACTGGATCGAGCCGCTGGCCACCCACCTGATCAAGAAGAATCACTTCGAACCGCACTGGGAGAAGAAGCGTGGCCAGGTGGTGGCCTACGAGCAGATCACCCTGTACGGCTTGATCATTGTCGGCCGCAGGCCCGTGCACTTCGGCCCGATCGACCCGGCGACTTCCCGCGAGCTGTTCATCCGCGAGGGCCTGGTCGGCGGCGAGATCCAGTCGCGGGCCAAGTGCCTGGCGGCCAACAAGCGCTTGCTCGAGCAGTTGGATGAACTGGAGGCCAAGGCCCGCCGACGGGACATCCTCGCCGACGAAGAGACGCTGTACGCCTACTACGAGGCGCGCCTGCCGGAAGAAATCCACCAGACCGCGACCTTCGACGCCTGGTACCGGATGACCAGCCAGAAGGACCCGAACCTGCTGATCATGCGCGAGGAAGACGTGCTGGCCCGCGAGGCCAGCGAAGTCACCGCCGCGCAGTACCCGGACCACCTGCAGGTGGGTGAGCTGCGCCTGTCGCTGAGCTACCACTTCGAACCGAACCACCCGCGTGACGGCGTCACCGTGCGGGTGCCGGCGCCGCTGCTGCCGAACCTGCCGGGCGAACGCCTGGAGTGGCTGGTGCCCGGCTTGCTGGAAGCCAAGTGCATCGCCCTGGTGCGCAACCTGCCCAAGGCCCTGCGCAAGAATTTCGTGCCGGTGCCGGACTTCGTCAAGGCCGCCTTGTCGCGCCTGGCCTTCGGGCAGGGCGCGCTGCCCCAGGCACTGGGCCACGAGCTGTTGCGCATGACCGGCGCGCGGGTGTCCGACGAGGCCTGGGCCGAAGCCGCCAGCCTGGTCGAGGGGCACCTGCGCATGAACATCGAGGTGGTCGACGCCCAGGGCAAGTTCCTCGGCGAAGGCCGCGACCTCGCCGAGCTGACCGCGCGCTTCGCCGCCGCCAGCCAGGCCGCCCTGGCCCTGCCGCGCAACGAGAAGGCCGAGCAACCGGTGCAGGCCAAGGCCTTCTCGCAAGTGGCGCAGACTGCCCAGCAGAAGATCGCCGGGCTGTCGATGACTGTGTACCCGGCGCTGGTCGAGGACAACGGCACGGTGCGCGAAGGGCGCTTCTCGACCCAGGCCGAAGCTGAATTCCAGCACCGTCGCGCCTTGCAGCGGCTGTTGCTGCAGCAGCTTGCGGAGCCGGCCAAGTTCCTGCGCGGCAAGCTGCCGGGGCTGACCGAGCTGGGCTTGCTGTACCGCGAGCTGGGCCGGGTCGAGGCGCTGGTGGAGGACATCCTCCTGGCCAGCCTGGACAGCTGTGTGCTCGAAGGCGAAGACCCACTGCCACGTGACGGCGCAGGCCTGGCTTCGCTGGCCGAGCGCAAGCGCGGCAGCTGGGCCGAGCATGCCGAGCGCCTGGCGCGCCAGACGCTGGAGGTGCTGAAGCTGTGGCATGGTTTGCAGAAGCGCTTCAAGGGCAAGATCGACCTGACCCAGGCGGTGGCCCTCAACGATATCAAGCAACAACTGGCCAACCTGGTGTATCCGGGCTTCGTGCGCGAGACGCCGGGCGCCTGGTCCAAGGAGTTGCCGCGCTACCTCAAGGCGGTGGAACTGCGCCTGGAGAAGCTGGGCTCGCAGGTGCAGAAGGACCGGGTATGGAGCGGCGAGCTGGCCAATTGCTGGGCGCAGTACAAGGCCCGGGCCGACAAGCATGCCCAGGAGGGCAAGCGTGACGAGCAACTGACCCTGTACCGTTGGTTGCTGGAGGAATACCGGGTGTCGTTGTTCGGCCAGCAGTTGGGCACCAAGGTGCCGGTTTCCGACAAGCGCCTGAGCAAGCAGTGGAGTCTGGTGGAAGCCTAACCTCCTTGATTTGTGGCACACTTGCAGGAATTTGCGGCCGCCTAGCGGCCCATTCGCTGGCAAGCCAGCCCCTACAGGTTTATCGCCGGTTCTGAAGTCGGTGGTGTGCCTGTAGGAGCGGGTTTACCCGCGATCGAGGGCAAAGCCCTCGCCAATACGGATTATTACGATTGCAAACTGGTACCAAGGTGCCAGTATCGAACCCCAATTTTTGGCCCGCGCCCGTCCGGCGCCGGCCCCAGACCAGAGGAACGACCGTGCACAACGTCGTGATCAGCGGCACCGGCCTGTACACCCCGGCCCAGAGCATTTCCAACGAAGAACTGGTGGCCTCCTTCAATACCTGGGCGCAGCAGTTCAATACTGAAAACGCCACCGCCATCGAGCGTGGCGAGGTCGAAGCCGCACCACTGTCCGACGCTGCTTTCATCGAGAAAGCCTCGGGCATCAAGAGCCGCTTCGTCATGGACAAGGCCGGCATCCTCGACCCGCAGCGCATGAAGCCGCGCCTGCCGGAGCGCAGCAACGACGAGCAGTCGATCCTCTGTGAAATGGGCGTGGCCGCCGCCCGCCAGGCGCTGGAGCGTGCCGGGCGTAGCGCCGCCGATGTCGACGGGGTGATCGTCGCCTGCTCCAACCTGCAGCGCCCGTACCCGGCCATCGCCATCGAAGTGCAGCAGGCGCTGGGCATCCAGGGCTTCGCCTTCGACATGAACGTGGCCTGCTCCTCGGCCACCTTCGGCATCCAGACCGCCGCCAACAGCGTGCAGTTGGGCCAGGCCCGTGCGGTACTGGTGGTCAACCCGGAAATCTGCACCGGCCACCTGAACTTCCGTGACCGCGACAGCCACTTCATCTTCGGCGACGCCGCCACCGCCGTGCTGGTCGAGCGTGCCGACCAGGCCACTTCGAAGCACCAGTTCGACATCGTCAGCACTAAGCTGCTGACTGCGTTCTCCAACAACATCCGCAACAACTTCGGCTTCCTCAACCGCGCGGCGGAAGAGGGCATTGGCGCGCAGGACAAACTGTTCGTGCAGGAAGGCCGCAAGGTGTTCAAGGAAGTCTGCCCGATGGTCGCCGAGCTGATCGGCCAGCACCTGGCCGAGAACGACTTGCAGCCTTCGGACGTCAAGCGCTTCTGGCTGCACCAGGCGAACCTGAGCATGAACCACCTGATCGTCAAGAAGCTGCTGGGGCGTGAAGTGGCGGAGGAAGATGCGCCGGTGATTCTCGACCGTTATGCCAACACCAGCTCGGCGGGGTCGGTGATTGCCTTCCACCTGTACCAGGATGACCTGGCCAAGGGCTCGCTGGGTGTGCTGAGCTCGTTTGGCGCGGGGTATTCGATCGGTAGCGTGGTGCTGCGCAAGCGCTGATCGGAGAATGCAGGGGCCGCTCTGCGGCCCTTTCGCGGCACAAGGCCGCTCCTACAGAGGTTCGCGTTCCCCTGTAGGAGCGGCCTTGTGCCGCGAAAGGGCTGCAAAGCAGCCCCGTACGATTCTGCAGAAAAAAAGGCGGGCAATGCCGGATGGGGTCGGCATTTCCCGCCTGAGCAACGCAGGGGAGCGGCTGCTTAGAACTTGGCTTCCAGGTCCACCTGCAGCGTGTCGACGTCGGCATCGCTGTTCGGCAGGTTGGAGTAGTCGGTCTTGGCCATCAGGTAGGCGCCACCGACGGTGAAGTTCTTGTCGATCTCGTAGCCAACTTTGAACTTGTGGCCACGCGAGCCGGTGAAGCCGTTGCCGAAGTCGGAGTCGGTGAACAGGCTGACCACGGCGTTACGCTGCACGTCGCGGTAGTTGTAGTCCAGGCTCCAGGCGCCCAGCTTGGTCTTTAGGCCGGCCAGCCAGGCCTTGTCCTTGCCGTCGGTGCTCTCGGTGTTCTTGACGAACTGGCCGTAGGCCGACAGCGGGATGGCGAAGCCGGTGAAGTCCAGCTGACCGAAGCCTTCCACCAGGTTGAACTCGTTGGTGGTGTTGCCCAGCGAGCGCAGCGCCGCGGACTCCTTGTCGTTGTCGTAGCCGTAGATGCTGCCGCCCACGGTGAGCTTGACGGTGTCGGCCGCGTTGAACTTGGCGCCCAACTGGCCGTGGTACAGCTGTGCGTCGTGCTTGAACTGCACGCCGTCGCCGTCGACGTTGTCCTTCAGGTTGTAGTGGCCGGCGCTACCGAACAGCTCGGCGCCGCCCAGGTTGGTCTTGTAGGTGACCGCCACGCCTTCGGGGTTGATGTCGCTGTCCCAGATGATGTCGCCCATGCTCACCCAGGGCTGGTTCATCTTGCCGCCGATCAGGTGCAGGTTGGGGATGGCAGTCGGGTGCCAGTCGAGGTAGGCCAGGTCGACCCACAGCGATTTCTTCTCGAAGTAGTTGTCCAGGCTCTGGTTGGTGGAGCGGGCGTCGGCGCTGCTGCCGGTGGCCACGCGCACGCCGGCGTCGACCTGAGGGTTGATCTCGCTGTAGAAACCGACACGGGCGCGGACGCGCTCACGGTCCTGGTTGCCGCTGCGGGCGATGGGGTTGTCGACGTTGACGTCTTCGTAGCGCAGGCGCACATCACCCTTGATCTGGGTCTTGGCGGCCCATGCCACTTTCTGTTCGAAGGAGCTCAGGCGCTCGGACTGGGCTTTCTGGTCGGCCTTTTCCTTGGTTTCCTTTGCCAGGTCGCCCTGCAGTTCGTTGTACTGCGCCTGGTTGATCGAGCCATTGGCGCGGAGCATTTCGAGCAGCTTGGCGTCGACAGCAGCACTGGCCGGAGTACTCAGAGCCAGCATCATGCCGGTGAGGCTCACTCCGGTAAGTGTAGAAACAAGACGCATAAGGTTCTCCCTGTTGGAAAAAGTGGGGAGGCTCAAGCGCCCGCCCCCAAGTTGGCATGTCTTCGGAAAGGGCCTGAATAGACAGGTTCTGGGGTTCCGGAAAACAGGCGCAAGTATTGCGGGGGGGAATGACAGAATAATGTCTAAACAGTGGCACTGTTGTGAAGTAAACGGGCCGTCATTTGAGTGTCACGGTCGGTTTGGCAATACTGGCGTTCTTTGTCCTGCGAGTTGCCGATGTGACCAGCCTCCACAGCCTTGCCCACCTGCGCGACCTGCCGGCGACCACCTGGGACGCGCTGGTGCCGGACGGCCAGCCGTTCCTGCGCCATGCCTTCCTCACGGCCATGGAGGACAGCGCCAGCGTGGTGCCCGACACCGGTTGGGCCGCCGAGCACCTGGTGCTGGAGCGTGATGGCGAGGTGCGTGCGCTGCTGCCGGCCTACCGCAAGTGGCACTCCTTCGGTGAGTACGTGTTCGACCAGGGCTGGGCCGATGCCTGTGAGCGCGCGGGCATCGCCTACTACCCCAAGCTGCTGGGCGCCGTGCCGTTCAGCCCGGTGAGCGGGCCGCGGCTGCTGGCTGGCGACCCGGCCGATGGCCTGCTGCTGTTGCAGGCGATCCCGGAATACCTCGAGAAGGGCGGGTTGTCCGGCGCGCACATCAATTTCACGGACGCGGCCCTGGACGACAGCATCGCCAGCCTGCCGGGCTGGATGGAGCGCCTGGGCTGCCAGTTCCACTGGCGCAACCGTGGCTACCGGGATTTCCAGGACTTCCTCGATACGCTCAGCTCGCGCAAACGCAAGCAGATGCGCAAGGAGCGCGAGCAAGTCGCGGGGCAGGGGATCGAATTCGCCTGGTACAAGGGCGATGAGCTGAGCGAGGCGCAGTGGGATTTCGTCTACCTCTGCTATGCCAACACCTATGCCGTGCGCCGTCGCGCGCCTTACCTGACGCGGGCGTTCTTCAGCCTGGTCGCCGAACGCATGCCCGAGGCGATCCGCGTGGTGATCGCCCGGCAGAACGGGCGGGACGTGGCCATGGCCTTGAGCCTGCTGGGCGGCGACAGCCTGTACGGGCGCTACTGGGGCTGCCTGGACGCGTTCGACCGGCTGCATTTCGAAACCTGCTTCTACCAGGGGATGGATTTCGCCATCGCCGAAGGGCTGCAGCGTTTCGATGCGGGCGCGCAGGGTGAGCACAAGCTGATTCGCGGGTTCGAGCCGGTGATCACGCGGTCGTGGCATTACCTGCGGCATCCGGGTTTGCGGCGGGCGGTGGAGGATTTTCTCGGGCAGGAGCGGGTGGGGGTGCGGGCCTATGCCGAGGAGGCGCGGGGGATGTTGCCGTATCGCAGGGATTGATAGTCCGGTTCGCCGGCAAGCCGGCTCCTACGGTAGGAGCCGGCTTGCCGGCGAACCGGACATGGCTCAATCCACCCCGACGAACCCACCGGTCTGGTGATGCCACAACCGCGCGTACAGCCCCTGCTGGGCCAGCAGCTCGCTGTGGCTGCCGCTCTCGACGATATGCCCCTTGTCCAGCACGATCAGCCGGTCCATGCGGGCGATGGTCGACAGGCGGTGGGCGATGGCGATCACGGTCTTGCCCTGCATCAGCGTCTCCAGGCTCTCCTGGATGGCGGCCTCGACCTCCGAGTCCAGCGCTGAGGTGGCCTCGTCCATCACCAGGATCGGTGCATTCTTGAGCAGCACCCGGGCAATGGCGATGCGCTGGCGCTGGCCACCGGAGAGTTTCACGCCGCGCTCGCCGACATGGGCGTCGAAACCGGTGCGGCCCTGGGCGTCGGACAACTGCGGGATGAACTCGTCCGCCCGCGCCCGGCGCACTGCCTCCCAGACTTCCGCGTCGCTGGCGCCGGGGCGGCCGTACAGCAGGTTGTCGCGGATCGAGCGGTGCAGCAGCGAGGTGTCCTGGGTGATCATGCCGATCTGCGCGCGCAGGCTGGCCTGGTTGACCTCGGCGATGTCCTGGCCGTCGATCAGTATGCGCCCGCTGTCGATGTCGTACAGGCGCAGCAGCAGGTTGACCAGGGTCGACTTGCCGGCGCCGGACGGGCCGATCAGGCCGATCTTCTCGCCGGGGCGGATATCCAGGTTCAGCGCGTCGATCACCTTGCCGCCCTTGCCGTAGTGGAAGTCGACATGGTCGAAACGTACCCCGCCACGGCTGACCTTCAGCGCCGGCGCGTCGGGCTTGTCGCTGACCGTGACCGGCTGGGCGATGGTCTGCAGGCCGTCCTGGACCATGCCGATGTTCTCGAAGATGCCGTTGACCACCCACATGATCCAGCCCGACATGTTGACGATGCGGATCACCAGGCCGGTGGCCAGGGCGATGGCGCCGACGCTGATCAGCGACTGGCTCCACAGCCACAGCGCCAGGCCCGTGGTGCTGACCACCAGCAGGCCGTTGAGCGAGGTGATGACCACGTCCATGCTGGTGACCACCCGTGAGGCCAGTTGGGTTTTTTCGGTCTGCTCGCTGATCGCCTCGCGGGCGTACTGGCGCTCGTGGTCGGTGTGGGCGAACAGTTTCAGCGTGGCGATGTTGGTGTAGCCGTCGACGATGCGCCCCATCAGCTTGGAGCGGGCGTCGGAGGAGATCACCGAACGCTCCTTGACCCGCGGCACGAAGTAATAGAGCGAGGCGATATAGCAGGCGATCCATACCAGCAGCGGCAGCATCAGCCGCCAGTCGGCCTCGGCGAACAGCACCAGCGAGCTGATGGCGTAGATCAGCACGTGCCAGAGCGCGTCCACCGCCTGCACCGCCGAGTCGCGCAGCGAGTTGCCGGTTTGCATGATGCGCTGGGCGATACGCCCGGCGAAGTCGCTCTGGAAGAAGTTCAGGCTCTGCTTGAGCACGTAGTTGTGGTTTTGCCAGCGGATCAGGCTGGTCATGCCCGGGCTGATGGTCTGGTGCACCAGCAGGTCGTGCAAACCAAAGAACAAC
Source organism: Pseudomonas sp. MWU13-3659 (assembly GCF_023757525.1). Classification (NCBI taxonomy): domain Bacteria; kingdom Pseudomonadati; phylum Pseudomonadota; class Gammaproteobacteria; order Pseudomonadales; family Pseudomonadaceae; genus Pseudomonas; species Pseudomonas sp. MWU13-3659. The sequence goes on from NZ_JAMSHW010000031.1 coordinate 22,425, forward strand.
GGCCGCAGCAGCAGGATGACCACCAGCATCCAGAGCAGCTCGCCGCTGTGCTCGCTGAAGAAGTTGACGTTGGGAGTGCCCTGGGCCAGGTCGATGATCCGGCTCAGGTAGCTGAACATGGCCACCTCGATCAGCGAGGCGACCAGGCCGACGATCAGCAGGGCGAGAAAGCTCGGCCACACCTGGCGCAGGTAGTACAGGTAGAACGGCCAGACCTGGCCGGGAGGCGCCTCGGTGGGCGCCTCGCGGAAGATGTCGATCAGTTGCTCGAAACGACGGTACAGCATGGGTGACAAGACTCCTGTGTGACCCGACCCACGTCCCTGTGCGGCGTGTGGTCAGTCGATGCGTTTGGCCGACTTGATGTACACCGGGTCCGCCGGGACATCGCGCATGCCTTTCTTGACGGTGGTCGGCGAGTTGACGATCTGGTCGACCACGTCCATGCCCTTGGTGACTTTGCCGAACACCGCGTAGCCACGGTCGCGGCCCGGGTTGAGGAAATCGTTGTCGGCGACGTTGATGAAGAACTGGCTGGTGGCCGAGTTCGGGTCGGAAGTGCGGGCCATGGACAGGGTGCCGCGGGTGTTCTGCAAGCCGTTGCTGGCTTCGTTGCGGATCGGGTCCTTGGTGTTCTTCTGCACCATCTGGTCGGTGAAGCCGCCACCCTGGACCATGAAGCCCGGGATCACGCGGTGGAAGATGGTGTTGTTGTAGAAGCCGCTGTCGACGTACTCGAGGAAGTTCTTCGTGCTGATCGGTGCTTTTTCAGCGTTCAGCTCGATTTCGACCTGGCCGAAGCTGGTATCCAGCAGTACATGCGGGGTCTTGTCGGAGGCCATGACGCTGGTGGCGAAGGCGACCGAGCAGGCGGTGAGCAGAAGTTTTTTCAGCATGGGCTCAAAGATCCTTGAGAGGTGGAGGCGGCTGCAATGAATTGCAGCACGGTGAGGTTGAAAACCTCGGGTTGATCGAGGGGGGTAGCGTGCCGCGAATCGTCGATGACCGCCAGCCTGGCGTTGGGCATCAGGGCGACATAGCGCGCCTTGAGTTGTACCGGGGTGTAATCGTGGTCGGCGGCGATCACCAGCGTCGGACAACGGATCTGGCCGATGCGTTCCTGCACGCCCCAGTCGACGATGGCGTCGAAACTCTTGAGATACGCGCGCTTGTCGTTGCGCGCCCAGCGTTCGGCCATCTTGCGCCGCAGTTCGCTTTGCCCGGGCTTGGGGAACAGCCGCTGGGCCAGGCCCTTGCCCACCGTCTCGACACTGAGCAGGCGCGCCAGGCCCCAGCGCTTGAGCCACCAGATCCAGTCGCTGCGGGTGCGGCGCTTGACCTGCGGGGCGCTGTTGACGATGCACAGGCTGCGCAGCCAGTCGGGGTGGTCGACGGCGAACTGGAAGCCGACCATGCCCCCCATCGACAGCCCGACGAAATGCACCGGGCCGGTGCCCAGGTGCTGGAGCAGGGCCAGCAGGTCTTCGCTGAAGGTCTTGATCCGGTAGCCGCGTCGCGGCTTGGCGGATTGGCCATGGCCGCGGATATCCATGAGGATCACCCGGTAGTGACGGCTGAACTCGGGCACCTGCAGCTCCCAGTCCTGGCTGCTCGAACCCAGGCCGTGCAGCAGCACCAGGGGCTCGCCCTGGCCATGTTCCTCGTAGTGCAGCAGGCAACCGTCATGTTCGAAACAGGCCATGGGCGCGGTCCTCTCAGGCTTGCGGGGGGGCTGCGAAGGGCACGTCCAGGGGCGCGGTATCGAAGTTGCGCAGCAACTCAATGAGGATCTGCGTGGCCGGGCCCAGGGTCTTTTCCTTGCTCGAATAAAGGTAGAACAGCGGATGGCGGCTGCCACCCTGGTCCAGCGGCAAGGGCTTGAGCACGCCTTCGCGCAGTTCGCGCTCGATCATGTGCCGGGGTAGCCAGGCAAAGCCCAGGCCGCTGCTGACGAAGGTGGCGGCGGTGCCCAGGCTGCCCACCGTCCAGCGCTGCTCGGCGCCCAGCCAGCCGACGTCACGGGGTTGCGCGCGGCCGGAGTCGCGGATCACCACCTGCAGCTGGCTTTCCAGGTCCTGGAAAGTGATCTCGCGGCCGGTGCGGTGCAGGGCGTGTTCGGGGTGCGCGACGGCGATGAACTCCACCGGGCTCAGCTCGGTGCCCAGGTAGCCGCCGATGTTGAAGCTGCTGATGGCCAGGTCGGCGATGCCTTCGTGCAGCACCTCTTCGACCCCGGACAACACTTCTTCACGCAGCCGCACCCGGCAACCACGGCTCTGCGGCATGAAGGCGGCCAGGGCGCGCACCAGGCGGGCGCTGGGGTAGGCGGCGTCGACCACCAGGCGCACCTCGGCTTCCCAGCCCTGTTCCATGTGATGGGCCAGGTCTTCCAGCTGGCTGGCCTGCTTGACCAGCTGCCGCGAGCGGCGCAGCAGCACATTGCCGGCCTCGGTCAGCACCGCCTTGCGCCCATCGATGCGCAGCAGCGGCACGCCCAGTTGCTCCTGCATCCGCGCCACGGTGTAGCTTACCGACGACTGCGAGCGGTGCAGGGCCTCGGCGGCCTGGGCGAACCCGCCATGGTCGACCACCGCCTGCAGGGTCCGCCACTGATCCAGGGTTACGCGCGGCGCTTTCATCTAGGGCTCCTGTTGTCCTAAGCTGCGCTCTTCTCAAGGAGAGCGCCCGTATGAAGAAATGTTGTGCGGCTTTGCTGTTGTGCCTGCCTTTCACCGCCATGGCTTACCCCATCGACGTGGAGAAGGAGCTGACCGGGGTCAAGGTCGACTACACCGCCTATGACACGGCCTACGACATCGGTGCCATCACCCTGAACAACTACGGGCAGGTGCCGGCGGCCTGCAAGGTCATGTTCCGCAACGGCCCCGAGGCGCCACGGGTGCGCAGGGTCAACGTGCCGGCCGGCAAGAGCGTGGATGTGACCGCCAAGTTCAACCGGCAGATCATCAAGCTGCGCATCCTGCTGGACTGCAAAGCGGAATAAAACGGATTAATCGATAGATTGCTCCCACTTTTTACGCTTTTTTATCGATAGGTCAACCCTTAATCTCACCTCCATCGAATCGCCACCCCTTACCGCCGATGGAGGCACCCCATGTCCCGCGTACTGATCATCGAAAGCAGCGCCCGCCAGCAGGATTCCGTTTCCCGTCAACTGACCCGCGACTTCATCCAGCAGTGGCAAGCGGCGCACCCGGCTGACGACATCACCGTGCGTGACCTGGCGGTGAACCCGGTGCCGCACCTGGACGCCGACCTGCTGGGCGGCTGGATGAAGCCAGAAGATCAGCGCAGCGCCGCCGAACTGGACGCCCTGGCCCGTTCCAATGCCCTGACCGACGAGCTGCTGGCCGCCGACGTGCTGGTGATGGCCGCGCCGATGTACAACTTCACCATCCCCAGCACCCTCAAGGCCTGGCTGGACCACGTGCTGCGCGCCGGCATCACCTTCAAGTACACCCCGACCGGCCCGCAAGGCCTGCTGGCCGGCAAGCGCGCCATCGTCCTGACCGCCCGTGGCGGCATCCACGCTGGCGCCAGCAGCGACCACCAGGAACCCTACCTGCGCCAGGTGATGGCCTTCATCGGCATCCATGACGTGGACTTCATCCACGCCGAAGGCCTGAACATGAGCGGCGAGTTCCACGAGAAGGGCCTGAACCAGGCCAAGGCCAAGCTGGCTGCGGTGGCCTGACAGGCGACGAATTCCCAACCTGACACCTTGTTGCTCCTTTGGGTGTGCCTGCCCGGCCAATCGATGGCCGGGCTTTTTTATGCCTGTGGGGACGGCACGCCCTCTGTAGGAGCGGCCTTGAGCCGCGAAAGGGCCGCCAAGCGGCCCCGGCGATTTCTGCTCGATACTGAAATCCTGGGGCCGCTACGCAGCCCTTTCGCGGCACAAGGCCGCTCCTACACGGGTAAGCACGCGCAGAGAAAGGGGAGACGCCCACGAGCAGCCCCACAATCCCCATGGTTGAAGTGCCCCAGGACAACCCGCTAAGGTCCCCGCCTTGATCCACGAGGGCCAACCATGGGCTACCTGATAATCGTCGCGCTGATCCAGGCGTTCTCCTTCAACCTGATCGGCGAATACCTGGCCGGCCATGTCGACAGCTACTTCGCCGTGCTCGCCCGGGTGGTGCTGGCTGGCCTGGTATTCCTGCCGCTGACCCGCTGGCGCCAGGTCGAGCCGCGCTTCCTGCGTTCGATGCTGCTGATCGGCGCGCTGCAGTACGGCATCACCTACGTCTGCCTGTACCTGAGCTTCCGAGTGCTCACCGTGCCCGAGGTGCTGCTGTTCACCATCCTCACCCCCTTGCACGTCACGCTGATCGAGGACGCCCTGAACCGGCGTTTCAACCCCTGGGCGCTGCTCGCCGCGCTGGTGGCGGTGGCCGGCGCGGCGGTGATCCGCTTCGACACCATCTCGGGGGAGTTCTTCATGGGCTTCCTGCTGCTGCAACTGGCCAATTTCACCTACGCCGCCGGGCAGGTGCTGTACCGCCACCTGGTTGCCCGTCACCCCAGCAACCTGCCGCATTACCGGCGCTTCGGCTACTTCTACCTGGGGGCGCTGATCGTGGTGCTGCCGGCCTTCCTGCTGTTCGGTAACGCCCAGCACCTGCCGAGCACCGACACCCAATGGCTGGTGCTGCTGTTCCTCGGCCTGTGCCCGACCGCGCTGGGGCTGTACTGGTGGAACAAGGGGGCCTGCCTGGTGTCCGGCGGCACCTTGGCGGTGATGAACAACCTGCATGTGCCGGTGGGGCTGTTGCTGAACCTGCTGATCTGGAACCAGGACGAACCGCTGGGGCGCCTGGCCATCGGCGGTTCGATCATCCTGGCGTCGGTGTGGCTCAGCCGTCTGGGTGGCCAGCGTGTGCTACAGCCCGGCGCGACCTCATCGCGCTGATCGATAGCGCATTACATCGAAGGCGCCCCCAGTGGGCGCCTTTGTCTTTATCGGGGCCAGGGTTGGCCCAGGCCGAAGGAGAGGGGCAAGATAGACGCAGGTGACACCAAGATCGCTAGTCATGAAATGGACGTGAACAACAATACAAGGAAGAGACCGTGAACCTTGACCTGACTGACCTGAAGCTGTTCATAAAGATTGCCGAGTCACCCAGCCTGACCCAGGGTGCCCGGCGTGCCTGCCTGTCACCCGGTGCGGCGAGCATGCGCATCAAGTCGATGGAGGGCGAGCTGGGCGAGGGGTTGTTCCATCGCCAGAGCAAGGGCCTGGTACTGACGGCGGCGGGCAAGCGCTTGCTGGTCCATGCCCGCAAGATCCTTGGCCAACTGGAGGTGCTCAAGGCCGAGTTCGAGCGGCATGAAGAGCAGGCCGTGCCCTGCATGCGCATGTACGTCGACGGCTTCACCGCCTTCGAGTCCACCCAGCAGCGCCTGGTGCGCTACCTGGCGGAGCACGCGAACATCGCCATCGACCTGCAGGCGCGCAACCCGGGGGAGATCGTCCGCGGCATTCGCGAAGGCGCCGTCGACATGGGGATGGTCGCCGGCAGCGCGCCGGTGGAAGGTTGTGCCTCGATTGCCATGCCCGCGCTCAACTATGTGGTCGTGCTGCCCCGCCGTCACCCGTTGGCCGGCGCCACTGCGCTGCGCTTGCGGGAGGTGCTGAAACACCCGCAGGTGGGGTTGTGCAGCGATGCCGCCCTGGGTCGATTGATCGAGGGGCAGGCGCGGGACGATGGCAGCGAGGCGCAGTTCAGGATCAAGGTATCCACGGGCGAAGCATTCTGCCGGATGATCGCCGAGGGCGTGGGTATCGGTGTTGTGTCGGACGCGGCGGTGCAGCGCTATCTGCGCTGTAGTGCGCTGGTGGTCCGGCCCCTGCAGGAAACCTGGGCGCGGCAGGATCACATGATGCTGGTCAGGCATTTCGACAGCATGCCTCGCCATGTCACCGAGCTGCTCTCCTATCTGAGCGCCGCCTGAGGTAGAGGCCTCCGTCGCCAGGCGGACGCGCCTGGCGACGGCAGGTGGCTCAGCGGGTACCCGGCACCAGGCTGAGGATTTCGTCGATGGGCATGCAGGCCGGCTCGATCTCGTAGGCGCGGTCGTTCTCCAGGATGCTGGTGGCGACCTGGCGCATGGCCGAGTAGGCGCCGCGCAGCATGTGGTTGGCGTAGATCACCGCGTTGAAGCCCGCGTCGGCCAGGCACGAGAACGTCAGTTGCGGGTAGCTGGTGGGCACGCAGATCAGCGGCGTGGTGGGGTGCCGGTGCTTGAAGCGCCGGGCGAAGTCGAGGATTTCCTCGCCACTGCGCTTGCGGCTGTGGATCATGATGCCGTCCGCGCCGGCCTCGGTGTAGGCGCTGCAGCGGGCCAGGGCATCGTCCAGGCCCTTTTCCAGGATCAGGCTCTCGCAGCGGGCGAAGATCATCATCCGGTCGCCGGGCCGGTGTTGCGTGCCGGCCCTGATCTTTTCGCAGAAGTGTTCCACGGTCTCCTGCTCCTGATGCACCGAAAGGCCCAGCAGCGAGTTCTTCTTCAAGCCGCACTTGTCTTCGATGACGATCGCCGAGACACCGGCGCGCGCCAGCCATTGCACATGGATGGCGAAGTGCTCGACCTTGCCGCCGGTGTCGGCGTCGTAGATCAGCGGCAGGTCGCACACCCCGAGGATCTCGTTGAGCCGCTCGAGGCGGTCACTGGGCGAGAGGATCTCGATGTCCGGCAGGCAGCGCTGGGTGGAATCGGTCAGCGAACTGGACCAGATGGCGTCGTAGCCCAGGCTGGCGCCGCGTGCCTCCAGGCGTACGCTCTTGGCCAGCATGGCCGAGATCGGGCTGTGCGCTTCCAGCACGCGCAGGCAGGGTTTGTCATGGAACAGCTGGCGCAGGTCGATGCGCGAATCGGGATTCACGATGTTCATGGGGCCACTTCCTTGATCAGAGGTGTGTCAGACGGCCAGGACCGACTCCATCTTGTGCAGGTGTTCGCAGGCGCGTTGCACGTATTCGCACGACAACGCCTCGATCCGCGTGTAGTCGAGCGCCTGCGCCGTGGCCTGGCAATAGAGTTCCAGGGCGCTGGTGGCATGGAAGAAATGCTGGGCCTCCACCGCGCCACAATGCACGCTGAGGAAGGTGGCGATACGGTGCGCCTCGCCTGCGGGCTTGCCTTGCACCTGCTTCAGCCAGTCTTTCCACAACGGCGTCATCACGTTGTATTCACCGGTGTTGAACAGCTCGGTCATCGCCATCATCTCGATGGCTTCCACCAGTTGCGGGGCGAGCGGGCGCTTGCTGCCGACCCAGCTGGAGAACTCCTTGGTCACCGGGTTCAGGTAGCGGTCTTGCAGGCGCCAGTCGTCCGAGCCGCAGATCGCCGTGGCCATGCGCGCATACAGCTTGGAGTGGTGCGGGTGGCCGTGCATCTCGCCCAGGCCGATGTCCTCGACGATGATCTCGCCGCAGTGGCGCGCGGCGTCCAGCAGGCGCAGGCGGCCCTGGTCATCGTCCAGCGCCTCGGATTCCTGGAGCAATCGCACGATGATGCTGGATACCGCATGTGCGGCGCCATCCGGGCTGCGCCAGCCGCAGAAGAAGGTGCACAGGCTGTCGCGTGACCACGGCTGCGAGGTGATGCGCTGGTAGGTGTCCAGGTAGTCGCCGAGCAGGTCGTCGTGAACGTCGAAGCCCTTTCTCAGGGCGCTGGCCAGCCGTTTGTCCTGGACATCGGTCAGTGCCTGGTCAACGAATGACAGCATGAAATCCGTTTTCTTCATGTCATGATCTCGCGGTTGGGTGGAAAGGCCGGGTTCAGGCAAGCGATGCGATGAAGGTGGCGAAGCGGCCCAGGCCCTCGACCAGTTCGTCTTCGCTCACCGAGTAGGAGAGCCGCACGGCGCGAGGGTCGCCATTGCTGCAGCCAGGTACCAGGGCGATGCGCGCCTCGGTCAGCAGCAGCTCGCACAGGTGGCTGGCGTCGCGCAGGGGTTGGTCCTGGTAGCGCTTGCCCAGCAGGTCGCCGATGTCCAGGTACAGGTAGAAAGCTCCCTGGGGCGGGGCGAAACGGATCCCTTCGAGCTCGCCGAGCAGGGCGGTGGCCGTGGCCAGCTGGCGGTCGAGTTGGGCGTTGATGTCGGCGGCGAAGCGCTGCCCGCCCTCGCCATCCAGGGCAGTCAGCGCGGCGTACTGGGCCAGGCTGCTGGGATTGGAGGTGGTGTGCGCCTGCAAGTTGTGCATCGCCGTGACCACCGCCTTGGGTGCGCAGGCATAGCCCAGCCGCCAGCCGGTCACGGCCTGGCTCTTGGAGAACGAGTCGATGACGATGGTCGACCCCTTGAGCTCGGGCAGCAGGCTGACGATGTTGTGGTGTTGCTGGCCGCCGCGCAGCAGGCCGCGATAGCACTCGTCGAAGATGACCCAGAGCTTGCGCTCCAGGGCCAGTTCACCGATGGCGAGCAGGTCCTGGGGCGAATAGACCACCCCGGTGGGGTTGTTCGGGGTGTTGATGATGATCGCCTTGCTGCGTGGCGACAGGGCGGCTTTCACCGCCGCGCCGCGCAACGTGTACTGGTCGGCCAGGGTGTCGATGAACACCGGGCTTGCGCCTGCCAGTTCGACCTGGGTGGGGAAGGTCTCCCAGTAGGGGCGTGGGATGAGGACTTCGTCGCCAGGATTGAGCAGTACCATCGCGCTGTTGTACAGCGCTTGCTTGGCGCCGCTGGACACGGCGATCTCGTCGGCGCCGTAGGTGACCCCCAGGCGCTGGCTGACACTGTTGGCCAGCGCCTGGCGCAGGCGCGGGTTGCCCAGCGGCGGGGTGTAGCGGTTCCACTGTTCGTGCACTGCGGCGATGGCGCCGCTGCGCATGTCCGGCGCGGCGTCCGTGGCCAGCTCGCCGGCCGCGAAGTTGATCACCTTGATACCGGCGTCACGCAGGGCATTGGCTTTGCTGCGCATGCTCGAGGTGCCGGGCGCGCCAATGCGGCCGGCGCGCTCCGAGAGTTCGTAGGTCATGTTCACATCCTTGTTGTTGGCGATCCGCAGGCGTCCTGCTCAGCGTCGGGCCAGGCCCTTCATGCCGTTGTAGGTGACCAGGCACAGGGGCAGGGTCAGCAGCAGCACGCAGGCCAGCACCACCAGCCCCTCGTTCACCCCAGCCTGGTCGGAGATCGCGCCGATCAGTACCGGGGCCAGCGCGCCGCCGCCGACGGTGCCGGTGTAGAACCAGGCGAACACCCGGTCGCGGCGGTCCCGTGGGGCGAAGTCCGGCACCAGGCCACCGAGTACCGACGAGGTACCGTTCAAGGCCACGCCGATCAGCGGCATCACCAGCATCAGCGCGCCGTAGGGCAGCACCAGCGCCAGCAGGATCAGCAGGGCGGTGAGCAGTTCGGTGCAGATCACCGTGCGCACCGGCCCCAGGCGCGCGCCGAGGTAGCCGCAGAACAGCTTGCCGAAGGCGCCACCGATGAACAGCAGCGACAGCGCCAGGCCGATGTGTTCGGTGCTGGCGCCCTTGCTTTGCAGCAGGAACGGCAGGAAGGTCAGGAAACCCATGCGCACGCCGCTGTCGAGGGTGCCGGTGGCGATCAGCGCCATCAGGCCCGAGGTGCTGCCGGCCTGGTCAGTGTTGCCGGCTTTCTTGCCGGCCTTGTCGTGGGCCTGGGTCCTGGGTATCAGCAACCACAGGGCGAGGGCGGCGGCGATGCCGAGCACACCGAGCAGGGTGGCGTTGGTCTGCCAGGAGATATACACCAGCGCCAAACCGGTGAGCCCAGGGATGATGGCCTTGCCGATATCGCCGGCGAAGTTGTACTGGGCCAGGGCCTGCTTGACCCGGCCACTGCCGTCATAGGCATCCGAGACCAGGGCCGAGGCCAGGGGGTGCTGGGTGCTGGCCCCCAGGCCGCCGATCATCAAGGCCAGCAGCAACAGGGTGATGTCGGTGGCCTGCGCGGCTAACAGGTAGGCGAAGCCGGCCAGGGCGGTGCCCCTGACCAGCAGGGCCTGCCGGCCCCATTTACGTGCGCCCCGGCTGGCCAGCAACTGGAAGCCGGCCATCATCCCGGCATAGGCGCCGCGTAGCAGGCCGACCTGGGCATAGCTGAGGCCGAAGGCCGCCTGCCAGATAGGCAGTAGCACGTAGATCACATCGGTGAGGCCGTCGTGCACGCCGTGGGCGAGGCTGCCTGCGGCCAGTGCCTTGCGGCGGGTAGCCTGGTCGGTGCCATCCGGTTCGTCGAGTTTTTCCAGGGAGATGTCCTGACGCATCGCTTGCTCGCAGTCCTTGTGTCGAATCCTGGCCGAACGCCGCGTGGCGCGGTTCGGTGTGCTGGCTGCAGGGTAGGAGAAGCGGGGCGGGGTGGGTATTCGTATTTGCCGAAGGCTGGCGTTTAATAATTCTGAAACAGTTGTAACTATTTGTTTCTGATGGTGCTTTACAGTGAGCCTGGCAAAAAAATTTCCGAGTCGATGTTCGCCGGCAAGCCGGCTCCTACGACGCGGTTGTCAAACTCGAAATCAACGCGGTACCTGTAGGAGCCGGCTTTGCCGGCGAAAGGGCCAGTGCGGTCAATACAACGCTGTTGTTCCCACCGCTTGGGTGGCCGTTGCTCAGGCGTTACTAAATGCGCGGGGTTCCTGCTCGATTTGATACCTGCCAGCCAACCCGGCACGCATGTCGCTGCCGCTCGGTTGCTGATACAGGCTCAACCCGAATTCCGGCAGCACCGCCAGCAGGTAATCGAAGATATCGCCCTGGATGCGCTCGTACTCGGCCCAGGCCGTGGTGGTGGTGAAGCAGTAGATTTCCAGCGGCACGCCTTCGGCGGTGGTCTGCATCTGCCGGACCATGCAGGTCATGCCGGCGTGCACATTGGGGTGGTTCTTCAGGTAGGCCAGGGCAAAGGCACGGAAGGTGCCGATGTTGGTCAGCTTGCGCCGGTTGGCGGCCAGCTCCGCCACCGGGCCCAGGGCTTCGTTCCAGCTGTGCAGCTCCTGGCGCTTTTGCGCCAGGTAGTCGCCGAGTAGGCGGACCTGACCCAGGCGCTGTTCCTCTTCAGGGGTGAGGAAGCGCACCCCGGCGGCGTCGATGAACAGGCTGCGCTTGATGCGCCGCCCGCCCGACTGCTGCATGCCCCGGTAGTTGCGGAACGACTCGCTCATCAGGCGCCAGGTGGGGATGGAGACGATGGTCTTGTCGAAGTTCTGCACCTTGACCGTGTGCAGGGTGATGTCCACCACATCGCCGTCGGCGCCGACCTGGGGCATCTCGATCCAGTCGCCCACGTGCAGCATGTCGTTGCTGGTGAGCTGTACGCTGGCGACGAATGACAGCAGCGTGTCCTTGTACACCAGCAGCAGTACCGCCGACATGGCGCCCAGGCCCGACAGCAGCAACAGCGGCGAGCGGTCGATGAGCGTGGCGACGATCACGATGGCGGCGAAGATCCACAGCATCATCTTGGCCAGTTGCACGTAGCCCTTGATCGAGCGGGTGCGGGCATGCTCGGTGCGGGCATAGATGTCCAGCAATGCGTCGAGCAGGCACGACAGGGCCATGGTCATGAACAGCAGGGTGAAGGCCAGGGCGAAGTTGCCGAGGAAGTGCTGGGCGGTGTCGGAGAGCTCCGGCACCAGCTTCAGGCCGAACTGGATCACCAGCGAAGGGGTGGTCTGGGCCAGGCGGTGGAACACTTTGTTCTGGCGCAGATCGTCGAGCCACCGAAGCGCGGGCTGACGGGCCAGCAGGCGGCTGGCGTGCAGGACCAGGAAGCGGGCCAGGCGGCCGACCAGCAGCGAGACGAGCAGCAGCACGCCCAGCCCGAGCGCGGCATGCAGCAGTGGATGTTGGTCGAGGGTGCCCCAGAGGTCGAGGGTGTCGTGCCAGATGCGTTGGATATCCATGAGTGCGAAAGCGGTCTGTATTGCGGTACGAAGGGGGTTAGAGTACGGATCGGGGCAAAGTTACCAAAAGAAATTCGGCTCCGACGAAGGAAAACGTTACCCTATGCAACTTGAATTTTTCGCACTTGCCCGAGGTTACGCCGTGTTTTCCCAATTCGCCCTGCACGAACGCCTGCTCAAAGCCGTGGCCGAGCTGAAATTTGTCGAGCCGACGCCGGTGCAGGCAGCGGCCATTCCCCTGGCGTTGCAAGGGCGTGACCTGCGGGTGACGGCGCAGACCGGCAGCGGCAAGACGGCGGCCTTTGTCCTGCCATTGCTCAACCGCCTGGTCGACCTGAGCGGCCCGCGTGTGGAAATCCGCGCGCTGATCCTGCTACCGACCCGCGAGCTGGCCCAGCAGACCCTCAAGCAGGTGCAACTGTTCTCCCAGTTCACCTACATCAAGTCCGGGCTGGTGACGGGCGGTGAAGACTTCAAGGAACAGGCCGCGATGCTGCGCAAGGTGCCGGACGTGCTGATCGGTACCCCGGGCCGCCTGCTCGAACAGCTCAATGCCGGCAACCTCGACCTTTCCCACGTGAAGGTGCTGATCCTCGACGAAGCCGACCGCATGCTCGACATGGGCTTCGCCGAAGACATGGAGCGCCTGTGCAAGGAGTGCGAGAACCGCGAACAAACCCTGCTGTTCTCCGCCACCACCGGCGGCGCCGCCTTGCGCGACATCATCGGCAAGGTGCTGAAGGACCCTGAGCACCTGATGCTCAACAGCGTCTCGCAGCTCGCTGAAGGCACTCGCCAGCAGATCATCACTGCCGACCACGACCAGCACAAAGAGCAGATCGTGCAGTGGCTGCTGGCCAACGAGACTTACCAGAAAGCGATCATCTTCACCAACACCCGGGCGTTGGCCGATCGCATCTACGGCCACCTGGTGGCGAAAGAAGTCAAAGCCTTCGTCCTGCACGGCGAGAAGGACCAGAAAGACCGCAAGCTGGCCATCGACCGCTTCAAGGACGGCGGCTCCAAGGTGCTGGTAGCCACTGACGTCGCCGCCCGTGGCCTGGACATCGATGGCCTGGACCTGGTGATCAACTTCGACATGCCGCGCAGTGGCGACGAATACGTGCACCGCATCGGCCGTACCGGCCGCGCCGGTGGCGAAGGCCTGGCGATCTCGCTGATCACCCACAATGACTGGAACCTGATGTCGAGCATCGAGCGCTACCTCAAGCAGCAGTTCGAGCGCCGCGTCATCAAAGAGGTCAAGGGCACCTACAGCGGGCCGAAAAAGGTCAAGGCCTCCGGCAAGGCCGCTGGCAGCAAGAAGAAAAAGGTCGAGAAGAAGACTGGCGCCGACAAGAAAGCCGCCGCCAAGCGCAAGCCGGCCGCCAAGCCGAAGGCCAAGGCCCCGCTGGCCAGCGCCGATGGCCTGGCGCCGCTGAAAAAGCGCAAGCCTGCGGCCGAGTAAGCCACGCTGGCAGCAAGCCCGCCATCGCAACGATGGCGGGTTGATTCACACCTTCCCCAGGTGTTTGTAGCCCATTTCCCAAACTGCTCCCGAGCCCATGCAATTAACCGGCTGACCCCGATACTCCTCTGGCATGTTCAGCCAGGAGGGCGTAGCGTATGTACAGCTGTAAATACAAGGTGTCCCATGGCGTTTGACTGGGACGAGGAGAAAAATCTGCTCAACATCCGCAAGCACGGTATCGACTTCAACGATGTGCCCGAGATGTTCCGGCACCCGATGCTGGCGCTGCGCGATGAACGGTTCGACTACGAAGAGGCGCGCTGGATCAGCATAGGCTGGATCAACGCGTGGGTCAGCGTGGTCGCCTACACCGAAAGGCAAGGGGATGTGATCCGCATCATCTCCGCCCGAAGAGCCACCCGACGCGAGGTAACGCGCTATGTCGAAACCATCCGCAAGTATTGACCACACACCTGTCGACACCTCGGACATTCCCGAGCTCGACGATGACTTCTTCCGCCGCGCCGAGCTGCGGGTGCCCGCCAAGCAGACCGTGACAATGCGCCTGGATGCCGATGTGCTGGCCTGGTTCAAGGAGCAGGGCGCCGGCTACCAGACCCGCATCAACCAGCTGCTGCGCCAGTACATGCTGGCGCAACAGCGGCGCTGATTTCAGGTCCTGCTTTTCGCGGTCTTGAGTTCCTGAATCCGCTTGTCGATCAGCTGACACTTGTCCGGCAGGTCCTTGCTGGCCGTATCGAGCTTCATACCCTGGAGCTCGTCATTGATTTCCTTGGCCTTCTGCGGGTTTTGTTCGGTCAGTCGGCTCACCAGCCCGGCGAGTTCCTCCCTTTTCTGCGTGGCCTCTTCCGGGGTGCAGGCCCAGACGGGCAGGGCACCTAGCAGGCACGCTGCACAGGCAGTGGATAGCAGTGCTTTCATTCTTCCGATCTCCGGCAACGGGTATGTGCTGTGGAGGTGCGGGGTGGGGAGAGCGTTCGGCTTGGTCGACCGACGGCCCGAGTGGCGGGCGGTCCTGTCGTTTTCAGTGTCCAATAATTTGGCGATATTAATTTGACACTAAAGTGATGGCAAAATAACATCGCGCACCATTTTGCTCGATGCCCAGTCATGTCTGCACGTCTCCATTTCTTGCACCGAACGGCCTACCTTGCCTTGCTGGCAATGCTGAGTGTGAATCCGGCTTGGGCGGCGTCTCCCGGCGACCAGGACCTGATCCGCGACCGCCAGGACCGCCTGCTGCAGGAGCAGCAACGGCGCCTCGACGAGTTGCGCACATTGCCCGGCAAGGCCGCCGAAGCCAGCGAAGCGCAACCGGCGCCCGACACCCGTTGCTTCACCATCCACACCATCGAGCTGAAGGGCGCCAGCAGTCTGTCCGCCGCGGAGCGTGACGCGCTGCTCAAGCCCTTCATCGATCAGTGCCTGGGTGTCACCCAGCTCAACGCCTTGCTCAAGGCCATCACCGACCACTACCTCGACCGCGGCCTGGTGACCAGCCGCGCCTACCTGCCGCAGCAGGACCTGTCCGGCGGCCACTTGCAGGTACTCGTGGTTGAAGGGCGCCTGGAAGGGCTGCGCCCCGATGCCGGCAGTGGCCTGGGCGATCATGAACTGGCCATGACGTTCCCCGGCGGCACCGGCGAGCGCTTGAACCTGCGCGAGATCGAGCAGATGGTCGACCAGCTCAACCGCCTGCCGTCGAACAAGGCGCAAATGGAGCTGACCCCGGGCAAGGCTGTCGGCGGCAGCGAGGTGCTGGTGCGCAATACCCCGCAGAAGCCATGGCGCGCCTCGCTCTCGCGCAACAACGAAGGCCAGCGCAGCACCGGCGAGCAGATGCTCAACCTCGGCCTGGAATGGGACAGCCCATTGGGCCTGGCCGACCAGCTGGTGCTGCGCGGCGGCCACGACGTGGTCAGTGACCACACCCAGGGCTCGAAGAACAGCGTGCTGTACTACAACCTGCCCTGGGGCTGGTGGAACTTCACCTACAGCTACAGCGAAAGCGAGTACCGCTCCCTGGCCCAGGCCAACCTCTTCGCCTTCAAACAGACCGGCGACAGCCAGAACCACCAGCTGCGCGCCGAGCGCGTGGTGCACCGCGACGCCACCAGCAAGACCTCGCTCAATGCCGGCATCGCCCACCTGCGCACCAACAACTACATCGAGGACAGCCGCCTGGCGGCCAGCAGCAATCGCCTGAGCGAAGCACAGTTCGGCATCAACCATGGCCGGCGCCTGGGCAATGCCTTCGTCAACCTCGACCTGGGCACGCAGGAAGGCATCGGCGCCTTCGACGCCCAGGACAACGGTCACCCGCGCCCGGGCCAGCCGGTGGCGCGCTACCGCAAGTACAGCGCCACGCTCAGCTATGTGCAGGGTTTCGAGGTGCTGGGCGAGCGCCTGAGTTTCAGCAGCCTGGCCACCGGCCAGCGCAGCGAGGACGTGCTGTTCAGCCCGCAACGCATCAGCCTCGGCGGGCTGTCGTCGGTGCGCGGGCTGAAGGACCAGTCGTTGTCCGGGGACAGCGGCGGCTACTGGCGCAGCGACCTGCGCTGGACCCGCCCGGTGAACTGGCCGGTGTTGCAGCCGATGCTGGCCGAGTACGGCCTGGGCCTGGGCTACGACCTGGGCGTGATCAGCAACGACCGCTACAACGGCGAGTACCACGGCCGCGCCAGCAGCCATTCGCTGGAGCTGTTCGCCCGTGGCCAGCACCTGGCCGCCAGCGTGACCTTCGCCCACAGCCTGGAACGCCCCGATGCGCTGCCTGAAAAGGAACGCCCGGTGTATTTCCGCATCGACCTCTTCATTTGACCGCCTGACCCACGAGACCTGACATGGACGTTCGCCTGTTCGCCTTCCTGGCCCGCCAACGCTCGGCTGAAATTCAGCCCCGCGCGCATTTCTGCGGGTTGCCCAAGCGCGGCCTGGCGTTCCTGCTGGCCAACGTCATGTTCTGGCAGCCGTTGTGGGCGCAGGCCGCCGAGGGCATCGCGGTCAGCGGGGCGGGCACCAGCCTGGGGCAGGCGGGCAACGGCGTGCCGATCGTAAACATCGCCACGCCCAACGGCAGCGGGCTGTCGCACAACCAGTTCAGCGACTACAACGTCGGCCAGCAGGGGCTGATCCTCAACAACGCCACCGCGCGCACGCAAGCCACGCAACTGGGTGGCATCATCCTTGGCAACCCGAACCTGCAGGGCCAGGCGGCCAGCACCATCATCAACGAAGTCAATGGCGCCAATGCCAGCCAGCTGCGCGGCTACACCGAAGTGGCCGGGCAATCGGCCAAGGTCATCGTCGCCAACGCCCACGGCATCGCCTGCGATGGTTGCGGTTTCATCAACACGCCACAGGCTACCCTGACCACCGGCAAACCGGTGATCGAGAACGGCCAGTTGAGTCGCTACCAGGTCGATCAGGGCCATATCGCCATTGAAGGGGCGGGGGTCAACGCCAGCAACGTCGACAGCTTCGAGCTGATTGCCCGCAGCACGAAGATCAACGCCGAGATCCAGGCCCGCAACCTGGCCATCGTCGCCGGGCGCAACGATGTCGATGCGCGCACATTGACGGCCACGGCACGTCAGGATGACGGCAGCGTGAAACCGACCCTGGCAATCGACTCCAGCGCATTGGGCGGCATGTATGCCGGTGCGGTCAGGTTGGTGGGCACCGAGGCCGGCGTCGGCGTGCGGCTCGACGGGCGGATGATCGCCAGTGGTGGCGATATCCAATTGGACGCCAATGGCCAGCTGAGCATGGCCCAGGCCAGCGCCGCTGGCGATGTTCGGGTACAGGCGGCTGGTATCGATGCGCAGGGGCCGGTGCATGCCGGGCAAACGTTGCAAATGGATAGCCGTGCCGACCTGGTCAACCGGGCGGGTTTGACCGCCGTGGGCCAGGTGCGACTTGACGCCAGCGGCCAGTTGAGCAACCTGGGAGGGGTCCAGGCGGGTATCAGGGCTGACGGTAGCCGTGCGGCTGACGCCGACCTGAAGATCGACGCGGGCGCGGTGGACAATCACAACCAGCGCCTGATCGCCAGCCGCGACCTGACCCTGACCAGCGCTGACCGGCTGAACAACCAGGGTGGCAGCCTCAGCGCCGGGCGCGACGTCAATATCAAGGCCGTAACGCTGGATAACCGCCAACAAGGCAAGGTTATCGCGGATGGGCGAATGACCCTTGGCGGTGGCCAGCTGTTCAACGGCGACGGTGGCAAGGTCACCAGCCAAGGGGCGCTGAGCGCCACCTGGGCGCTGCTTGACAACCAGTCGGGCGAGTTGTCCGGCTTCGATGCCCTGGCGCTCAACCTGGGCAGCCTGGACAACCGCAATGGGCGGGTCCTGGCCAACCGGGGCATCACTGTCACCAGCCAGGGGCTGGTCGACAACCGGGCCGGCCGGATCGACAGCCAGGGCACGCTCGAGCTGACCGCCCAGGCGCTGGACAACAGCCAGGGTGGCCTTGCCCGTGGCCAGACGCTGGATCTGGCCATCACGCAGGCCGTGGACAATCGCCAGGGTACCCTGGCTGCGGGCAAGGTGCTGACGCTCAAGGCCGCCAGCCTTGACAACCGCGAACAAGGAAAGCTGCTCAGCGATGGCACGTTGACCACCGGGATCACCGGGCTGCTGGATAACCAGGGCCAGGGCCTGGCAAGCGGCCAGGGCGCCACCCGCATCGAGGCGGGGCGGGTGGACAATCGTGGTGGCCGGCTGGTGGGCAAGGACCTGCTGACCCTTGAGGGCCAGCACTGGGACAACCGCGGCGGCAAGATCGAGGCGACCGGTGCGCTGACACTGACGGTCGACAACCTCGACAACCGCGATCAGGGCCTGGTCAGTGGCCAGGCCTGGGTGCGCTACAACGGCAACGAACTGCTCAACCAGCTCGGTATATTCGGCGCGCGGGGCAACCTGACGCTTGTGGCCGCACACCTGAACAACAGCGGTGGCAGCCTGACCAGTGGTGGTGATCTCGATGGCCGGGTCGCGCGCGTGGAGCAGCTTGGCGGCAAGCTATCCGCCGACGGCGAGCTGACCCTGCGCGGCAGCTCGCTGGTCAACCGCCAGGGGGCCGTGGTGGGCGCCGGGCAGGGCATGCGCCTGACCGTGGGCAACGTCGACAACCGCGGTGGGGAACTGTCCACGGCCAAGGCGCTCAGCCTCACCGGTGAGCATCTGGACAACAGCGCTGGGCAGGTACTGGCCGACACGGCGCTGACGCTCACGGTGGCTGAGGTCATCAACCGGGCCCAGGGCCTGCTGCGTGGCAAAGGGCAACTGACCCTCGACGGCCAGACCCTGGATAACCGTGACGGGCGTCTTTCCGGCGAGCAGGGGGCTCGCCTGCGCCTGGGCCAGGCGCTGAGCAACGGCAAGGGCCTGCTGACCAGCGAGGGTGACCTGGATATTGGCGCCGCCAGTCTCGACAACACCGACGGCGAGCTGACCAGCGCCGGGACGCTGACCCTGGCCACCACGGGCGAGGTCGGTAACCTGCGAGGTTCGGTCACCGCTGATGGCACCCTCGACCTGCGCAGCGCGAGCCTGGACAACCGCGCTGGCGAGATCGGCAGCCAGGGCGTGATCGACATCGTCACCGGCGCACTGGACAACCGTGACAACGGGCATGTCGTTGGCAACGACCGCCTGACCATCAAGGCCGGCCAGGTCAGCAATGCCGGCCGCGACAGCCGTATCGACAGCGATGGCGCAATGGTTCTCACCGCCAGCGGCCTCGACCAGCAGGCAGGGCGCCTGCTGAGCAAGACCTCGATCACCCTTGACCTCGGCCAGGGCACGTTGACCAATCATGGCCTGGTCAAGGCGCCGACCCTGGTGCTGAACAACCTCGGCAAGGTGGATAACCAGCACGGTGAAATAACCAGCCCGCAAGGCTTCACGCTGGCGGCCACGTCGTTGGACAACCAACAAGGCCGGCTGCTCAGCGAACAAGCACTGATCGTGCGTATCGCCCAGGCAGTGGCCAACACCAAGGGCCTGATTTCGGCCAAGGGCCTCGACCTGCAGGCCGCCAGCCTGGACAACCACGAGGGTATCGCCAGCAGCCGTGCCAGCCTGGTTCTGACCATCGACCAGCGCCTGGACAACCGCCAGGGCACACTGGTTGGCGATACTTCGGGCCACCTGAGCGCCAAGACCCTGGACAATGCCAAGGGCAAGATTTCCGGCAAGGGTTTTTTGCAGATCGAGGCGGACACCCTGGTGAATGCCGCAGGCTCGCTGGTCGGCCTGGAGCAACTACGGATCAAGGGCACCCAGCTGGACAATCGCGAGGCGGGCCTGCTCGGTAGCAACGGGGCGATGACCCTGGACGTCGACCAGGTCGATAACCGTGGTGGCGAAATTTCTGGCAAGGCTGCCGTCAGCGTGACCGGCACGCAGCTGGAAAACAGCGACGGCGGGCAACTGGTTGCCGGCACCGGGCTGACCCTGGCCCTGCAGCAACTGCTCAATCGCCGCGATGGGCGTATCGAGGCCCAGACCGGCCTGACCCTGACCGGCCAGACGCTGGACAACGACGGTGGCCACCTGGCCAGCCAGCAGGACCTGGCACTGACCCTGACCGGCGCGGCACTCAACCGCCTGGGCCTGATCAGCGCCGAGGGCCAGCTGACGTTGAAGGCACTGCGGTTGGACAACGACACGGGCAATCTGTCCAGCGCCGGGAGCTTGCGGCTGACTACCGAGGATGACCTGAGCAACAAAGGCGGCAAGCTGCTGAGCGACAGCGGCATCACCCTCACCAGTGCCAGCTTCGACAACACCGACAAGGGCGTACTGTCCGGCAAGGGCGCGCTGCGCCTGACCACCGGGCACCTGGACAACAGTCGCCAGGGCAGCATCGGTGGCGACAGCACGCTGGTGCTCCAGGCCGGGCAGCTGGATAACCGCGACGGCGGCCGTGTAGGCAGCCATGAGGCATTCACGGCCACGGTCACCGGCCTCGACCAGCAAGGCGGCAAGCTGTTCAGCGACCGATCGGTCCACCTTGACCTGGGCCACGGCCACCTGGACAACCGCGGCGGCTTGATCAATGCCCCGTTGCTGGTGCTGGACAACCTCAAGACGGTGGCCAACCAGGCGGGTGAGATCTCCAGCGACCAGGCCTTCACCCTGACTGCCGAGCAATTGGACAACAATGATGGCCGCCTGCTCGGCAACCAGGGCCTGCTGCTGCGCGTGAGCCAGCGCCTGGACAACCTCAAGGGCCTGATCGGCGCCCATTCGCTGGAGGTCCACGCCGGCGTGCTGGACAACAGCGGCGGTACCCTGAACAGCCAGAGCGGCATGACCCTGACCGTCGATGGCCTGCTGCGCAACCGTGGCCTGGTCGAGGCCAGGGACGCGTTGACCCTGGCCAGCCTGGGCCTCGACAACCAGGGCGGCAAGCTGCTCGGCAGTGCCATCGCCCTGGACCTGGGGGGCGCTGGCCTCGATAACGGCAAGGGCTTGATCAGTACCGCCGGCCAGTTGACCCTCGACCACCTGGGGATGCTCGACAACCAGGCGGGCGAACTCTCCACCGCCCAGGGGTTGCGGTTCGACGCGACTGGGGTGGACAACCGTGGCGGCAAGCTGATCAGTGAACAGAAGCTGATCCTGAACAGTGGCGTCATCGATAACCAAGGTGGCTTGATATCCGGCTGGCAGGGGCTGAAGGTGATCGGCCAGAGCCTCGACAACCGCCAGCAGGGCACCCTGTCGAGCCGTTTCGGCGCCGTGCAGGCTGACGTCACCGGCGCCTTGCGCAACAGTGCTGGCGGTGCCCTGGTCGCCCAGCAACGCCTGGACGTGACTGCGGCCAGCCTGGACAACAGCGCCAAGGGCGTGTTGTCCAGTGCGGGGGCTCAGCATTTGACGGTCGGCGGTACTCTGGACAACCGCGACGGTGGCTTGATCGACGCGGGCGAGCGCCTCGACATCGACACCCAGGCCCTCGACAACCGCGGTGGGCGCGTGGCGTCCCGCCAGGCGCTGAGCCTGACCGGTGCGAGCCTGGACAACAGCGACGGCAGCCTGGCCACCGAGGATGCCCTCACCCTCGACCTGCTGGGCGACCTGCTCAATCGGCGGGGCAAGCTGTACAGCGGCAAGGCGCTGCTGGTCCAGCGCGCCAGCCTGGTCGACAACCAGGGTGGCCAGGTCGCCAGCCAGGGCCTGCTCAAGCTGATCGCCACCCGCGTCGACAACAGCCTGCGCGGCACCCTGGCCGCCAATGGCCAGCTTGTGGTCAACAGCACAGGGGTGTTGAGCAATGCGGGCGACGGCCTGATCTACAGCCAGCAGGGCGACGTGAGCCTGCAAGCGGCGAGCCTTGGCAACAGCAAGGGTACCGTCCAGGCCAAGGGCGCGATCAACGTCCAGGCCTCGGCCGACGTCGATAACCAGGGCGGCAAGCTGATCGCCCAGGACGGTGCGCTCGATGTGGCGGCCGCCAGCATCGACAACCGTGGCGGCATCCTGGCCAGCCTCAAGCAGTCGCTCGGCGTGCGCACCACTGGCGTGTTGCGCAACGGCAGTGATGCCAATGGCCAGCGCGGCACCCTCCAGGCCTTGAGCCTCGACCTGCAGAGCGCCATGCTGGACAACCACGGTGGGCGGATGGCCGCGACCAGCGGTGATGCGCTGATCCGCACCGGGGAGCTGGACAACCGCGACGGTGCTCTCTCTGCCGGCGGCCTGCTCAAGCTTGATGGCGCCAGCCTGCGAAACGGTGGGGACGCGCGTGGCGAGATGCTCGGCCAACGCATCGAGATGGTGCTGAGCGGCGCCCTGGACAACCGCGGCGGCATCATCGAAAGCGCCAGCACCCTCGACATCACTGCGGCGAGCCTGGACAACCGGCAGGGCCAGCTACGTGCCCTGGGCGGTGCCGACACCAGCCGTTTCCAGATCGGCGGGGTGCTGGACAACCGTGACGGCAAGCTGGAAACCGCCAACCGCAATCTTGCGTTGGCAGCCGGTGACCTGCTCAACGCCAATGGCACGATCCTGCATGTAGGCCTCGGCGACTTTGGCATCAGCAGCCAGCAGGTGATGGCGGCGGGTGGCAGGCTGTCGACCCGCGGCACGTTGACCCTCAACGCCGACAGCTGGACCAACAGCAGTGTGCTGCAGGCCGGCACGCTCAAGCTCAATGTCGGCACTTTCAACCAGACCGCCAGTGGGCAACTGCTGGCGACGAATGCGCTGATCGGCACTGGCGGCAACTGGCACAACGATGGGCTGATTGCCAGCGATGGCAGCTTCAACCTGACGCTGAGTGGGCGCTACGCTGGCGACGGCCGCCTGGCCAGCCTGGCCGGCATGACCCTGTCCGCGGCACAGATGAACCTGGGCAGTGCCGGCAGCATCGCTGGCGGCGGCAATGTCGGGATCGATATCGCCGACCAACTGCTCAATGAGGGGCGTCTGTCGGCGGCCTCCGACCTGACGCTGCGCGCGGCAGGCATCACCAACCATGGTGCCATCGCGGCGTCCCGTGACCTGGCGTTGACGGCCGACACGGTGCTCAACGAGCAGGCCGCCGATGGCAGCCGCGGCTTCCTGTTCAGTGGCCGCGACATGGCCATCCGTGCCGGTGATTTCACCAACCGCTACGCGGATGTCTACAGCCTGGGCAACCTGCTGGTGGCCGGCGTCGCCCCAGGTAGCGCCGCGGCCAAGGTGCTGAACAGCTCGGGTACCATCGAGGCGGGTGTCGACATCGACCTGCAAGCGTCCAGTTTCGTCAACGAGCGCAACAAGTTCCGTGCGACCGAGTCCATCACCGGCGGCTACATGACCATCTGGTGCGTCCAGCACTGTGGCAGCTCGGGATGGGTGAGAGGGCCGGTATTCGTCTACAAGACGGAGTCGACCGTTATCCACGAAAACTCGCCCATGGCCACGCTGGTGGCTGGCCATGACCTGGACTTCAACGGTGGCACCTTCAGCAACTCGCGCAGTGTCGTTTCTGCGGGTAACGATCTCACCCTGACGGCCGGCACCATCACCAACGAAGGGACTCGATCCAGTTCGGGCACGTCCAAGAGAGAGATCGGCGCCGGTTCGAAGATCCCGAGCAGATACTTCAATCAACTGATTGCCGAGGTGGATGCCTACAATCAGGCCCACCCGCAATCCGGCCCCTTCGACGAGGCGGCCTTCAAGGCGTTGCTCGCAAAGTTCGACGTGGCGTATTTCTACGACCGGGACAAGGAGTCCACCCTCCAGAACGATGGCCAGTTCATCGCCCCCGCGATCATCCAGGCGGGCGGGATGGCGAAGCTCAACGCCACCTATGACATCAACAACGTAGTGGTGCAGCACGCATCCTCGAGCCTCAGCAACAAAGCGTTCAATACCCAGGTTTCCAGTGCCACGCCGCCGACGGTGGTCCGGCTCAATGCCCAGTTACCACCCGACCTGGCGCACAAGCAGGTCGATCCGACCGCGCTGCCGGGCTTCAGCCTGCCGGTCGGCCAGAACGGCCTGTTTCGCCTGAGTGGGCAAGGCAACAACACGGCTAATGGCCTGGCGCCGCAATGGACGCTGGGCAACGCCAGCCTGGCTGTTACCCAGCGCCAGGCGCTGGCCGGCAGCCATACGGGCTCGCTGCAGGCGCTGGACGCCACCACTTCCACGCTGAGCGAGCAGCAGATCGACCGCGTTGCCCACCTAGGCTCGGCGCCTGTGGGCAAGGCCAGCGCCATTGGCGTCTATGCCCCCGTCGGCACAGCCGTGGACGCCACGCAGGGGCGTGGCAGCGAGCCGCTGGTCGGCACGCCGCCGCAGGTCCCTGGCATCACGCGCATGCCGGACACCCAGTACACCAGCCAGCCGCACAAGTACCTGATCGAGACCAACCCGGTGCTGACCGAACTCAAGCAGTTCATGAGCTCCGACTACCTGCTCGGCAACCTGGGGTACGACCCGGACAAGAGCTGGAAGCGCCTCGGTGACGGCTTCTACGAGCAGCGCCTGATCCAGCAGGCGGTGGTGGCGCGCACCGGCCAGCAGTTTATCGATGGCCAGACCTCGGGCGAGCAGCTGTACAAGCAGCTGATGGACAATGCCGTGCGCAGCAAGACCGAGCTCAACCTGAGCCTGGGTGTCGGCCTGACCTCGGCCCAGGTCGCGGCGCTGACCCATGACATCGTCTGGCTCGAAGAGCGCGAGTTCGGCGGCGAGAAAGTCCTGGCGCCGGTGCTGTACCTGGCCCACGCCAACAACCGCCTGGGCCCGGACGGCGCGCTGATCGCCGGCCAGGACATGCAACTGCTCGCCGGCCGCAACCTCGACAACGTCGGCACCCTGCACGCCACGCGGGGCCTGTCCGCCGTGGTGGGCAACGACCTGGAAAACGCCGGCCTGATCGAGTCGGGCGGTCGTCTCGACCTGCTGGCAGGCAACAATATGGTCAACCACGCGGGTGGCATCATCACCGGGCGCGACGTCAGCGTGACGACCCTCAGTGGCGATCTCATCAACCAGCGCGACCGTACGCGCATCACGCACGACTACGGTGTCTATCAGCAGCAGAGCGACTACCTCGACAGCGCCGCGCGTATCGAGGCCGGTAACGACCTGCTGGTGAATGTCGGCCGCGACCTGCTCAACGGCGGGTCGGTCCTGCAGGCCGGGCGCGACGTTAATGTCAGTGCCGGCCGCGATATCGTGATCAGCGCGACCGAGCGCGCCGACCACCTGGAGAAGAATGGCCGGCAGCTCAATGGCACCGTGCGCCAGTCCGTTTCGCAACTGGGCGCGGGCCGTGACGTCACCCTGAAGGCTGGCCGGGACTTCGCCGCGATTGCCGGTGAAATCGAGGCCAAGCGCGATATCGCCATCGACGCGGCGGGCGACATGACCCTGGCTTCCGCCGCCGACGAGGACCACTTCTACTCCAAGAGCAAGAAACTGACGATCCAGGAGGATCATGTCCGCCAGGTGGGCACCCAACTGATCGCGGGTGGCGATGTGTCGCTGAGGACCGGTGAGGACATGAAGCTGGTGTCCAGCAGCGTCACTGCCGGTGATGCAGCCTATCTCTATGCCGGCGGCGATATCGAATTGCTGGCCGAGACCGACAGCGACTATTCGCTGTACGACAAGAAGAGCAAGGGTAGCTGGGGCAAGAAGAAGACCCAGCGCGACGAAGTGACCGACGTGCGCCACGTCGGCAGCGAGATCACTACGGGAGGCGACCTGACGCTGGAGAGCGGCGGTGACCAGCGCTACCAGGCGGCCAAGCTGGAGAGTGGCAAGGACCTGACCTTGGAGAGTGGCGGGGAGATCGCCTTCGAAGGGGTGAAGGACCTGCATCAGGAGAGCCACGCCAAGAGCAGCAGCAGCCTGGCCTGGAACAGTGCAAAAGGCAAGGGCAGTACCGATGAGACACTACGCCAGAGCCAATTACTGGCCAATGGCGAGATGGTGCTCAAGGCCGCTGATGGCGTGAAGGTCGACCTCAAGCATATCGATCAACAGTCCGTGGCTCAGACCATCGACGCGATGGTCCAGGCTGACCCTCAGCTGGCATGGCTCAAGGAAGCCGAGAAGCGCGGCGATGTGGATTGGCGCCGCGTCCAGGAGGTTCACGACAGCTACAAGTACAGCCACTCTGGGCTTGGCCAGGGGGCCATGCTGGCGATCATCATCATCGTCACGGTGCTTACCGCCGGTGCGGCAAGTAGCGCAGTCGGTACCGCCTTCGCTGGCGCGGGCTCCGCAGGCAGTGGCACGGTCATGGCGGCAGGCGGCATCTCCACCGTTGGCGCGTCAACCGGAACCTTTGTTGCTGCTGGCTGGGGCAATGCGATGGTGACGGCGGGCCTGACCTCCATGGCCAGTACCAGTGCAGTCAGCGCCATCAACAACCGTGGCGACTTGGGCGCGGTGTTGAAGGAGGTCACTTCGTCCGACAACCTCAAAGGGTATGCCGTCGGCGCGATTACTGCGGGAATCACCTCAGGCTACCTCAATGACGCATTCGGCATTTCAGCCGAGAACCTGAGTAAACCCACCTTTGGCTTTAACCTGGGCACGCTCTCCGGCCTCGGCAAATTTGCCGGTTATACAGGCTCCCAGGCAGTGGTAGGTGCAGTGGCCAAGTCCGCGCTGGAGGGTGGCCACCTGGGGCGCAACCTCAGCGATGCAGGCAAGAACTTTGTCGGCAATGCGCTGGCGGCCGCGATCTACAAGCAACTGGGCGATCAGCTGAACTTCGCAGGCCTGCCAACCAAGACCGCGGCGCATGCCCTTGTCGGCGGGTTGCTAGCCGAGGCCGCAGGCGGTGATTTCCGCTCAGGCGCCATCGCGGCGGGGGCGAACGAAGCCTTTGTCGCCACGGTTGGAGAGCGAATTTTCCCTGGGGATACGCATGCGCAGTTGCTGAGCATGACCTCACAGTTGCTGGGCTTGACGGTAGCGGCAGGCCTGGGGGCAGATGAGAAAGGTCAGCAGGTGGCAGGTTGGGTGGCGCAGAACGCTACCCAGTACAACAACCTCGATCACCCCACCGCTGAGCGCATGCTGGGTGAATTGAAGGAATGCCGCGCCACCCACCAGTGCACCGGCGCCAAGATCCAGGACATCCTGGATCGCTACGAAGGCCTCTCCATTGCCCGAGCGAAGGCGATGAACGCTTGCGGCACTCGCGAGTGCTCTCAGGCCGTGGCCGACAGTGCGGTCGCGATCGACAGCCCGGTCGCCAAGGAACTGATCGCCTTCTTCAAGAATACGGGCTACGACACGGTCGGTTTGCTCAACGGCAACCCAGGGCAACACATGGTGCCGTCGATGAACCCGGCTGGCACCGGTGGGCTGTTCGTGTCTGACAAGCAGCTGCTCTTTGCCAAGTTCGTCAAGGAGGGCTGGCTGACACCGGCTGAGCAGTCGAAGCTTGGGCAGTGGTCCACGGAGACCTCCTGGCTTGATCGTGCGGTCGGCCGGCAGTTGACGATCCAGGAAAAGGCCACGTTGATCACCGAACTTGGCACGACCGGGGCACTGGCCATCATGGCCGGTGGCCGTGGTGGGGTTGCCGCGAGCGGGGCCGGCAATGGCAAGGCTGGAGGTGGCAAGGTCGGCCCGGGCGAGGGGGCGAAGGTGCCGCCATGTCCGCGCTGTTTCGCAGCCGGTACGCAGGTGGCGACCCCTGATGGCGACCGTGCGATCGAAACGCTCAAGGTTGGCGACGTGGTGTGGAGCAAGCCAGAGCATGGCGGCAAGCCTTTTGCCGCGGCGATCACAGCGACCCACGTGCGCGATGACCAGCCGATCTACCGTCTGACCCTGGAAAACATCCATTCCGACGGCGAAGTCAGGTCCGAGACTCTACTGGTGACGCCGAGCCACCCCTTCTATGTACCGGCCAAGCATGACTTCGTGCCGATGGGGGAGCTCAGGCCTGGGGACCTGCTGCAGTCGCTGGCGGATGGCGAGGGTGAAGGCACGTCGATCCGCGTGGTTTCGGCACGGCTCTACAAATCGGTTGGGAAGACGTATAACCTGACGGTGGATGTGGGGCATACATTCTATGTGGGTGAATTGCGCACGTGGGTGCACAATACTGGTGGGCCATGTGATATCACAGGGAATAGTGCCAATGGTGCAAAAGGCGCAGGCAGTGCTACGGAAGCGGATTCCGTTTTTACTCAGCAGCGTGATTTTTGGTCAAAAGATCCCATTCAGTTTAGTGGGAATAAGGTCTATCAGCGGAATGACTTATTTGATCCAAACTTGAAAACTCGCTGGCGTGAGGGTGGCAAGGTCATAACAGGTACTAACGCTGAACGTATGGCCTCTGGTCGAGCACCCATCGGTGTGGATGGAAAGTCAGTGAACCTACACCACATGACACAAACACAGTCAGGACCTATTGCAGAAATGACCCAGACCTTTCACCAGTCCAATAGTGCAACTATTCACATTAACCCTAATACAATTCCATCTGGTATTGATCGGGCTGCTTTTGATAAGTGGAAGGTGCAGTACTGGCGGCAACGATCCACGGACTTCAGGAATTGAGTATGAGCAAAGTTACGGCGCAAAAAGTTAGAGATTTAGTGTCATCGCATCCTGGTGTCGTATGCTTCGGTAATGAGGCCGATCAGGTGGGTGACGACTGGATTAAGAAGGCGGAGCAGAGGCTAGGGCTTGAGCTGCCAAGGTCGTATAAGTGGTTTTTAAAGACGTATGCGGGTGGAGAGATTGGTACTGAGGAAGTTTACAGTATCTATGGTGTGGACTTTGAGGGTGTCAATGGAGGAGATATTGTCTATCAACATATCGTGGGCATGAAAGATAATTTGGTGGATTGCAAAAGTCTTGTGATTAGTGAGACTGATGTGGGGGAGGTCTTTTTCTTTGATTACTCAAGATTTAAAGATGGCGAGTGCCCAGTGAGTCTTCGTCTTCCGTCTGGTGAGAGGGTTAATTACGCTTCAGATTTTTATGAGTTTTTATATAAGCGAATTTTAGCTCATATTTGATATGATACCCTCATTAAGCACCGGCTTCGTGCCGGTGTTGTTTTATCTGCTTGCTGCAAAATCCCCCTTCCTTCACGGTTCGCTTTAGTCGTGGCCTGAGCGAGCGGGGCATCGAGCATCTGCGCAACAAATTTCTGCTGGCTCTTGGGCTCTTGGGCAGTTGGTCGATGGCTTTCAATTGTTGCTGCCATTTCGGAGCCGGGCCCCGTTTACGCACAGTGGTTTCCTGCTGCTGACCAAACAGCTCTTCAAGTGTGGTCGAAAGCAGCCGGGCCAGCTCTGGCAACGCCGCTACCTGAATCCGCCACCTACCGGACTCATAGGCTTGGATGGTCTGCTGGGACACGCCCAGCCGTTCGGCCAGTTGAGTTTGGGTGATGCTGTGTTCTTTGCGCAGGCGGGCAATGCGTTCGCCCAGGGCAATGAAAAAATCACGTTCTTGAGGGGTAAAGGAGACGTAGGGGGTAAAGGGGGCGGATTTATTTTACTACTCTAATTTTTGCTCTTGTGGCTTAGGGAAGAATGAGTGATTGTGCTGGGTCGTATACGAGTTTTTTGTGGGTCAACGGCAGACGTATTGAGCGGAGGAAGCGGGGCGGGTCGAAATTAGAGTATATAAATAAATCTGTCCCCGTTTTTCGAGTTTTGAAACATACAAAATCAATCCGGCAACAGGCCGGCGCGTAAAAGTAAGTAACGGCTATCTGAATGTGGCTGGCTAGGAGGAATGATGCGTGCTGTTGTAAAAGGTATTTCTAATGATATTTTTGATGTCGAGACCTACGTTCCCAAGAATCTAGACAGCTTTTCTTTAAGTCTTCGTATTCGAATTGGGCTTGATTGTACGCAAGGGGCAGATGATTTTGAGCTTTTCATCTGCAATCCAAAGTGGTTGGAAGAGACAATGTGGGAGCCTCGTTGGGGGGGAGGCCTATTAATTGTTCGGGAATATGATTTTTCGACTATTAATGGATTGATTCATGAGTATGTTAATCGCTGCGAGGGGGATAGCTGGGAAGCTATCGTGATAAAGCTGGGGAAGGTGTTTTCCTGGGAGTTTGATGATTACCAATCCTAATCAATAGGATTATTTATCTAACGCCGGCCTCGTGCCGGTGTTGTTTTATCTGCTTGCTGCAAAATCTCCCTTCCTTCGCTGCTCGCTTTGGTCGTGGCCTGAGCGATTAGGGCATCGAGCATCTGCGCAACAAATTTCTGCTGGCTCTTGGGCAGTTGGTCGATGGCTTCCAATTGTTGCTGCCATTTCGGAGCCGGGCCACGCTTACGCACAGTGGTTTCCTGCTGCTGACCAAACAGCTCTTCAAGTGTGGTCGAAAGCAGCCGGGCCAGCTCTGGCAACGCCGCTACCTGAATCCGCCGCCTACCGGACTCATAGGCTTGGATGGTCTGCTGGGACACGCCCAAGCGTTCGGCCAGTTGAGTTTGGGTGATGCTGTGTTCTTTGCGCAGGCGGGCAATGCGTTCGCCCAGGGCAATGAAAAAATCACGTTCTTGAGGGGTAAAGGAGACGTAGGGGGTAAAGGGGACGAATTTATTTTCCTACTCTAATTTTTGCTCTTGTAGCTAAAAAAAGCGAGTGATTGTGCTGGGTCGTATACGAATTTTCGAGGGTCAACGGCAGACGTATTGAGCGGAGGAAGCCGGGTGGGTCGAAAATTAGAGTAGATGAAGTAAATCTGTGCCCATTTTTCCTCCCATTTTTCCTGGCCGTACGCATGTGGAGTAAGTCGGAAGGGAAAGAAATCAAGACACTGTTGTTCCAGTGTAGTGATGGTACAATCACGCGCTTCGATAGGCCAGTCAGCGAGAAATGAAAATGCCGAAATATTTGTGCAGGTGTGGGTATGTAATGAATTTGTCACATGGGTGGTCAGACCACGAGATGACACTGATTCCTGAGTCTGTTATCGAGGCGGTTGGAGAACGTTTGGATGTCGAGTCAATGTCCTCGGATAAGTTTTATGAGGCAATTGATTCTAGGGCTGTTACGGTTTATCGTTGTCCCCAGTGCAAGCGACTCCATCTGGAAGAAGGTGAAAATCAATTTACAGTTTATGTAGTTGAGTAATGAAAATATCGAAGAGGTTGTACGATATTTTTTTAATCTGATTTCTGCTGGTGCCTGGTCAGGATGGCAGCGAAATCAGGCCCCTATTAGAGAGAATGTAGAGCGCTGAACCGGAGGCATCGAAATCAGAGTCTAGGCTCTGTACGAAAAGAGATGTCGCAAACACCGCATGGAGCAAGCCAGTGAGACCATCGCGGCATAACTTTTCGCGAGCTTGTCGAAGCGGGTCACTATCCGGCGGTTCTCTTTCAGCCAGCCAAACATGCGCTCGATGATGTTGCGCTGTCGGTATTTGGGCCGGTCAAACAGTCTTGGTAAGCCAGGCTTGGGCTTGCGCTTCATCGAGCGCAACGGGATGACGGGTTGCATTCGATATTGATCGCAGTAGCGGCGTAGTGCTTCGGCGTCGTAACCCTTGTCGGCGAGCAGCCATTTGCAGCGCTTGCGCGGGCGGCCACGTTGGGTCGATGGAATGCTGACCTCGTCCAACAATGGTTGTGCGTAGCTGATGTCACAGGCTTGACCGCCAGAGAGGAGAAAGCGCAGCGGTGTTCCGTTGGCGTCGCAAAGCATGTGGATTTTGGTAGTCAGGCCGCCGCGACTGCGACCTAGAGCATGATCGGCAGGCTCGTCAGGCCCCCTTTTTTCCCGGCGCCAGATGAGGCTCGGGTTGCGCGTACTGCGGTTGAGTCGATCATCCAGGTTTGCAGATCGATCG
>NZ_JAMSHW010000032.1:0-51619 GCF_023757525.1 Pseudomonas sp. MWU13-3659
ACAGGTGCGGCACGCTGCAACTGATATAGGAGCGGATTTATCCGCGATGCGCCGCAAGGCGGCGCTCGATCTAGAGAGCGCCGGAGAAACAAAGGCGGGCACCTCTCAATGCCAACACAATCTCAAGACCGGCCCGACCGCCCACTAGCCCCCCCGACATACCCCCTGCCCCATCAACCCCCTTGCACACCCCCAAACACATTGCGCACTATATTGCTCACCCACGCACGCACAATCACGGACCACCCCCAAATGAACACCGCCCCACGCAGTCTGGCCGCGACGCTCTTCCCCATCGGCCTGCTGCTGATCGCCATGGCTTCCATCCAGTCCGGCGCCTCGCTGGCCAAGAGCATGTTCCCCATCGTAGGCGCCCAGGGCACAACTGCGCTGCGGCTGATCTTCGCCAGCATCATCATGCTGTTGCTGCTGCGCCCATGGCGAGCACGCCTGGACACCAGCACCCTGCGCAGCGTCATCATCTATGGCATGGCCCTGGGCGGTATGAACTTCCTCTTCTATATGTCCTTGCGCACCGTCCCGCTGGGCATTGCCGTGGCACTGGAGTTCACAGGCCCCCTCACCGTGGCACTGCTGGCCTCTCGCCGAGCGCTGGATTTTGTCTGGATTGTCCTGGCAGTCATCGGCCTGTTGCTGTTGATACCAGTCGGCCAGGCAGGCGGCGGGCTCGACCCGGTGGGCGCCGCCTATGCCTTGGGCGCAGGTGTCTGCTGGGCGCTGTACATTCTATATGGCCAACGTGCCGGCGCAGAAAATGGCATCCAGACAGCTGCTCTGGGCGTAGTGATCGCCGCCTTGTTCGTGGCCCCCATCGGCATCGTGCATGCCGGCAGCGCCTTGCTCACCCCCGCTCTGCTGCCTGTCGCCTTGGGCGTCGCCATCCTGTCGACAGCACTGCCCTATAGTCTGGAGATGGTTGCCCTGACACGCATGCCCGCACGCACATTCGGCACCTTGATGAGCATCGAGCCCGCCTTTGGCGCCCTGTCTGGGCTAATGTTCCTGGGGGAGCAACTGACACTGTGGCAATGGCTCGCCATCCTTGCCATCATCACCGCGTCGGTCGGCGCGACCCTCTCCATGAAACGGGAAGTGACGCCCCCTGTGGCCGCCGACTGAATTGAGAAATATTTTCATTTAAACAACCTTCAGCCTTGTAGCCTCCTCCCAGGCTGATTAAGCTGTCACAAAATCATCATCTCAACGCTATCTACTGGCAGCAAAAGGACGCAGGAAACACGCAAGGAAGCCTCGAAGCGCTGATGAAAGGCCCGTTCAAGCAGTCGGGTCAGTATAAGGACAGGAATGAAACGTATTTTGCTCATCCTGGCCATCTTGGCCATTGCTGGATGCGCCGCTACAGCCAAGACAGAGGTGAAGCGGGGAAAGAAAGGCCTGCATATCAACTGCTCCGGCCTCTCTTCATCGTGGGAAAAATGCTATAGCAAAGCTGCCGCATCGTGTGGCAACAAAGGCTACAAGGTCATTGCCCGCTCGGGCGACAGTGACGAAGAACCCGGGGATTACGTCTTCGGCATCAACCCCGCAGGCTATACCAGCCGCAGCATGATCGTGATCTGCAAGTAAACAAAAAGGGCAGCCAATGGCTGCCCTTTTTCATCGGTAGGTCACAGAGCTGCGGTACGTTCCACCAACCAATCCAGCGCAGCGCCCTGGAGCAATGGCGAGATGCGCTCTCGGACCGTCTGGTGGTAATCGTTGAGCCAGGCAATGTCGTCCGCCCCGAGCTGCGCCGGCAAGAGGCAGCGGGTATCGATTGGACACAAGGTCAGCGTCTCGAACGCCAGGAAGTCGCCGAACTCACTGCTCCCCACCTCACGATTGACCACCAGGTTTTCGATACGCACGCCCCACTCGCCGGGGCGGTAGGTACCCGGCTCGATCGAACTGATCATCCCGGGCTGCATCGCCGTCTGTGGCGTGGTGGCCGCCTGGTAGGCAATGACTTGCGGCCCCTCATGCACATTCATGAAATAGCCCACCCCATGACCTGTGCCATGGCCGTAATCGACCTGATCCGCCCAGATCGGCGCCCGGGCAATCGCATCAAGCAGTGGCGAGAGGATACCTCGCGGGAATTTCGCCCGTGACAAGGCGATCATGCCCTTGAGCACTCGTGTGCAATCAGCCTTCTGTGCTTCGCTAGGCTGGCCGATGGGTATCATCCGGGTGATATCCGTTGTGCCCCCCAGGTATTGGCCGCCCGAGTCGATCAGCAGCAAACCATCACCTTCGATCACTGCATGGGACTCTTCAGTGGCCCGGTAGTGGGGCATCGCGCCGTTGGCGTTATAGGCTGCAATGGTGGAGAAGCTCAGCGAAACGAAATCCGGACGCCGGGCACGGGCGGCACTGAGTCGTTCGTCGACGGTCAATTCGGTGATACGTTCCTTGCCCAGGTTCGCCTCGAACCAGGCAAAGAACTCGCACAAGGCCGCGCCGTCCTGCTCCATGGCCTGACGAATATGCTTGAGGTCCCCCTCGTCCTTGCGCGACTTGCTCAACGTGGTCGGGTTGATGCCCTCGACCAGACGCACCTCCTTGTTCAGATGCGCGAGCAGGCCACACGTGACCCGCGCCGGGTCGACCTGCAGGCTGCTACCTGGCTCGATCGCCGCAAGGGCCGCGCTCACCTCGTCATAGTCACGGACTTCAATGCCATCGGCCGCGAGTACCTTGCGCAGGTGTTCATCGACTTTGTCCTTGCCGACGAACAGGTAGGCCTTGTCCTGACTGATCAGGGCGAACGAGACAAACACCGGGTTATAGGAGACGTCACTCCCCCGAAGGTTGAACAGCCAGGCGATATCGTCGAGGGTTGCGATGAAATGCCAGTCGGCACCTTTGTCCTTCAATGACTGACGCAAGCCCGCGAGCTTGTGCGAGCGACTGACCGTGGCATGGGGCGGCAGATGCTGGTACACCGGATTGCTTGGCAACCCAGGCCGATCCGCCCAGACGTCCTTCAGCAGGTCGCATTGGGTGTGCAGGCGAACACCACGGGCCTCCAGGCGCTCACCCAGTTGGCGCGCCGAAGCCAGCGCCATGACCGCCCCATCGACCGCGACATTTCCCTTGGCCTGTTCGCCAA
Organism: Pseudomonas sp. MWU13-3659; assembly: GCF_023757525.1. Taxonomy (NCBI): domain Bacteria; kingdom Pseudomonadati; phylum Pseudomonadota; class Gammaproteobacteria; order Pseudomonadales; family Pseudomonadaceae; genus Pseudomonas; species Pseudomonas sp. MWU13-3659. The sequence continues at coordinate 3,134 of NZ_JAMSHW010000032.1, forward strand.
GCCACTCAAGCGCCCCAGGGTGTCCTGGGCGCAGCTTCTTCAACTCGATGCCGCTGCCCGCCAGCTCTTTCTCGGCCTGTTCCCAATAACGGCTATCGGCCCATACACCGGCAAAATCCGCCGTGACCACCAATGTGCCCACCGAACCATGGAACCCGGACAACCATTGGCGCCCTTGCCAATACCCTGGCAGGTACTCGGACAGATGCGGGTCGGCCGACGGCACCAGCAGGGCGTCCACACCCTCCCTGGCCATTACCTCACGCACACGGGCCAGGCGCGCCGGCACGGTTTCCAGAAGGGGGGACTGACTATTCATGCGCACTCCTGCGAACACATCTCGACTGATCCAGGCCAAGGATAATGGTACAGCCTGCGGGCGCCCGCAATCTTCCCGGCGCATACAGGGCACGCTTTGCCCCATGTACCCTGTGACCGCATAGTCGAACTTATCGCGCCGTGGTACCCACCTGGCAGTGCAGGCCGCCATCGGCACCACGCACCAGGCTGCGCAGGGTCTGGTACGCGGCAAAGTTAAGACCGCGCGCCTGGTGCTGTCTCATCAGTTCCAGGAACGGCTCCTCGCCAAAGCAGTCTGCGGCGGCGGTCCACGCCTGGCGCGATTGCCATTGAAGATACTGCAACACCCGGCACCCATCTTCACTAGCCTGGATGCTGATGCCCTGCAACCCTTCGCAATGCTGCGCCAGGTGCTCGCTTCGGGCAACCAGGGCCTGGGCCAGCGCCTCCTGCCGCCCAGGCGGCACATCGTATTCGATCATCTGGGTGAACCACAGGGAATGGTTATGGATCGCCATGGACTGTCTCCTTGATTCCGGCACTTGCAGCCAGTTGTCGCGGAGGGTAAAACCTCCAGTTAACTCAAGGTCAAGGACTTTCTGCATGAAGACACCCCATACCCCGGAGCGATTGCTCAGCGTCGGTCAGCTGGCCGCGCGCAGTGGCGTGGCAGTGACCGCACTGCATTTCTACGAAACCAAAGGCCTGATCCACAGCATGCGCAACGCCGGCAACCAGCGTCGCTATCCACGTGCCGTGCTGCGCCGAGTAGCGGTGATCAAGATGGCGCAACGCCTGGGCATCCCCCTGTCGGACATCGCCGAGGCACTGGCCACCCTGCCCCGCGATCACACGCCGACAGCCGCAGACTGGCAGCGACTTTCCGCGCAATGGCGTTCCGATCTCGATCGGCGCATCGACCAGATGATACTGCTGCGCGACCAACTCGATGGCTGCATCGGCTGTGGCTGCATGTCATTGAAAGAGTGCCCGCTGCGCAATCATCACGATCATCTGGCGGAGGATGGACCTGGCCCGCACCCCTCGGTGGCGTGACAGGTTTGTCAGATCACCACATTGCGCACAAAGCGCACTGCCACGTCCCCATCATTGCGATAGGCATAACGGCAATCGCTGGGGAATACGAAGAATTCGCCCGTGTGCAGGCGCTGCTCATGCCCCTCGATCACCAGGGTCAAACAACCTTCGGCGACGTAGATCTGTTCGCGCCAGCCCGCCGCGTCCGCTTCACTGGCGTAACGCTCGCCGGGTGCCAGAGTCCACTCCCATAGCTCCACCTCGCGCCGCGCGGGGCTGCTGCCAAGTAACACCGCCCTGCTGCCAGGGTGCTCACCGGCCCAGGCCAACTCGTCGATACGGCTGGGATCGCGTTGATCGGGCGCCTGAATCAAGGTGCTGAACGCCACGCCAAGCGCCTCGGCGATCAAATCTAGCGTGGTCAAGCTGACATTCTTCTCGCCCGCCTCGATGGCCACCAGCATCCGCCGACTCACTCCGGATCGTTCAGCAAGGGCTGCCTGACTCAAGCCTGCGTCACTGCGCAAGCGGCGGACATTCTGGCTGACATGCTGCAACACCGAAGCCCGGTGCTCGGAATCTTTGTGCACTATATTGCTCACTGATAGAGGTTGCGCAGTATACTGCCCACTTTGCGGCGGATTGTGCGCCGCCCCTGCCGAGTGTGCAAGACCATGAACCAAGCCCCCAGCCGCAACCCCGCCGTCACCTTCCGCCTGAGCAAGGCCGAACTGGTGCTGGTGTTCATCACCATGCTCTGGGGCGGCACCTTCCTGATCGTGCACAACGTCATGACCGTCAGCGGCCCGATGTTCTTCGTCGGCCTGCGTTTCGCGGCTGCCGCGCTGTTTGTCGGGCTGGTCTCGGCGCGCTCACTGCCGGGGCTGACTTTCACCGAATTGAAGGCCGGCGTGCTCATCGGCGTGTCGATCATGCTGGGTTACGGCCTGCAGACCATGGGCCTGCAAACCATCAGCAGCAGCCAGTCCGCATTCATCACCGCGCTGTACGTGCCGTTCGTGCCCCTGCTGCAGTGGCTGGTGCTGGGGCGCCGCCCTGGCCTGATGCCGAGCCTGGGGATCGGCCTGGCTTTCGCGGGCCTGATGCTGCTGGCCGGCCCCGAGGGCGGCGCGCTGCGCTTCAGTGAAGGTGAGCTGGTGACCTTGGTCAGTGCCGTGGCGATTGCCGGCGAGATCATCCTGATCAGCCGCTACGCCGGCAAGGTCGATGTGCGCCGGGTGACCGTGGTCCAGCTGGCGACCGCCTCGGTGCTGGCATTCCTGATGATCGTACCCACCCAGGAACGCCTTCCCGACTTTTCCTGGCTGCTACTGGTCAGCGCTGTGGGGCTGGGCGCGATGAGCGCAGTGATCCAGGTGGCGATGAACTGGGCCCAGAAGTCGGTCTCGCCCACCCGCGCCACCCTGATCTACGCCGGCGAACCAGTGTGGGCAGGCATTGTCGGGCGTATCGCCGGCGAGCGCCTGCCGGGCGTGGCCCTGCTCGGCGGGTTGCTGATTGTCCTGGCGGTGGTGGTGAGCGAGCTGAAAATTCGCCGCGCGGACGAAGCCGCCGTTGCCGATGACGATGCACAACGCCAACGTGAAGCAGGGCTGTGAAGGTGCCAGCACACGCTATGCTCTGAAAGAAACTGTTATAAAAAAACAGCTTGTCACAGCACATTTGTAGGATTCTGCAACTGCTCGCGTGTTGGTGATCAACGGCCCGGCACGTATGATCCTTGGCAAACTTCTCAGAACAGAACGCTATGTCATTGATTGTGCTATTGCTTCTGCCCTTCCTAGGCAGTTGCCTGGCGGCGGTCCTGCCGCACAACGCACGTAACGCCGAGTCCATTCTCGCCGGACTCGTGGCCCTGGTCGGCACCGTCCAGGTAGCGTTGCTGTATCCGCAAGTCGCCGACGGCGGCGTCATACGCGAGGAGCTGCTGTGGCTGCCCAGCCTGGGCCTGAACCTGGTCCTGCGCATGGACGGCTTCGCCTGGTTGTTCAGCCTGCTGGTACTCGGCATCGGCACCCTGGTCTCGCTGTATGCCCGCTACTACATGTCGCCACAGGACCCGGTACCGCGCTTCTTCGCCTTCTTCCTGGCGTTCATGGGCGCCATGCTCGGCCTGGTCATCTCCGGCAACCTGATCCAGCTGGTGTTCTTCTGGGAGCTCACCAGCCTGTTCTCGTTCCTGCTGATCGGCTACTGGCACCATCGCGCCGACGCCCGTCGCGGCGCCTACATGGCGCTGATGGTCACTGGCGCCGGGGGCTTGTGCCTGCTGGTCGGGGCCTTGCTGCTCGGCCATGTGGTCGGCAGCTACGACCTGGACAAGGTCCTGGCTGCCGGTGACACTATCCGCCAGCATGCGCTGTACCCGGTGCTGCTGCCTCTCATCCTTGTCGGCGCGCTGAGCAAGAGCGCACAGTTCCCCTTCCAGTTCTGGCTGCCCCACGCCATGGCGGCGCCCACCCCCGTATCGGCCTACCTGCACTCGGCGACCATGGTCAAGGCCGGGGTGTTCCTGCTCGCCCGGCTGTGGCCGGCGTTGTCGGGCAGCGAGGAGTGGTTCTGGATCGTCGGCGGTGCCGGCGCGGCCACCTTGCTGCTGGGCGCCTTCGCCGCGATGTTCCAGAACGACCTCAAGGGCCTGCTGGCCTACTCGACCATCAGCCACCTGGGCCTGATCACCCTGCTGCTGGGCCTGAACAGCCCACTGGCGGCCGTGGCCGCCGTGTTCCACATCCTCAACCACGCCACATTCAAGGCTTCGCTGTTCATGGCTGCGGGGATCATCGACCATGAAAGCGGCACCCGTGACATCCGTCGCCTGAGCGGCTTGTTCCGCCTGGTGCCCTTCACCGCCACGCTGGCCATGGTCGCCAGCGCCTCGATGGCAGGCGTGCCACTGATGAATGGTTTCCTGTCGAAGGAAATGTTCTTCGCCGAGACCGTGTTCATCACCTCCAGCGCCTGGGTCGAGGCCGCCCTGCCAGTAATCGCGACGCTCGCCGGGACCTTCAGCGTGGCCTACGCGCTGCGCTTCACTGTCGACGTGTTCTTCGGCCCGCCCGCCCAGGACCTGCCGCACACGCCCCACGAGCCACCACGCTGGATGCGCGCACCGGTCGAACTGCTGGTGCTCACCTGCCTGGTGGTTGGCATCTTCCCCGCGCAATCGGTCGGCCCGTTGCTGGCCGCCGCCGCGCTGCCAGTGGTCGGCGGCACATTGCCAGAGTACAGCCTGGCCATCTGGCATGGCTGGAACGCCCCGTTGATGATGAGCCTGATCGCCATGTCCGGCGGTATCGCGCTCTACCTGCTACTGCGCAAGCAGTTGCAACGTGGCCGTTTCCCCCATCCGCCGCTGATCGAGCGCTTCAATGGCAAGCGCCTGTTCGAGCACGGTCTGGTGCGCCTGATGCTGCTGGCTCGGCGCATCGAGCGACTGCTGACTACCCGGCGCCTGCAAAAGCAGTTGTTCATGCTGGTGTTGGCGGCGTTCATCGCCGGCCTGGTACCCCTGCTGTACAGCGGCCTGAGCTGGGGTGACCGGCCGAAGATCCCCGGCTCCGGGGTGTTCGTCGCGCTTTGGCTGATAGCCATTGCCTGCGCCATCGGCGCGGCCTACCAAGCCAAGTACCACCGTCTGGCCGCGTTGATCATGGTCAGTGTCTGTGGCCTTATGACCTGCATCACCTTCGTCTGGTTCTCTGCACCGGATCTGGCGCTCACACAGTTGGCGGTCGAGGTGGTGACCACCGTGTTGATCCTCCTCGGCCTGCGCTGGCTGCCACGGCGTATCGAGGGTGTCTCGCCATTGGCCGGCACACAGGAACGCGCGCGCCTGCGGCGCCTGCGCGACCTGGTCCTGGCCGTGCTGGTGGGTGGCGGCATGGCACTGCTCTCCTACGCCATGCTGACCCGCCCCACCCCCAACGACATCTCCTCGTTCTACCTCAGCCGTGCCCTGCCGCAAGGTGGCGGTACCAACGTGGTCAACGTGATGCTGGTGGACTTCCGCGGCTTCGACACCCTGGGCGAGGTCACGGTGCTGGTGGCCGTTGCGCTCACCGTGTTCGCCCTGCTGCGCCGCTTCCGCCCGCCCAAGGAAAGCATGCAGCTCCCCGCCCAGCAGCGCCAGCTGGCACCGGACGTGGTCACCGACCTGGTCAACCCGCGCCATGCCACCGACACCGCCCTGGGCTTCATGATGGTGCCCGCTGCGCTGGTACGCCTGTTGCTACCCATCGCCCTGCTGGTGTCGATGTACCTGTTCATGCGTGGCCACAACCAACCGGGCGGCGGGTTCGTCGCCGGCCTGGTGATGTCGGTGGCGTTCATCCTCCAGTACATGGTTGCCGGCACCCAGTGGGTCGAGGCACAGATGAGCCTGCGGCCATTGCGCTGGATGGGTACCGGCCTGCTCTGCGCCACCCTCACCGGCGCCGGGGCGATGCTGCTCGGCTACCCGTTCCTGACCACCCACACTGCCCACCTGTACGTGCCGCTGCTGGGTGACGTGCACGTGGCCAGCGCACTGTTCTTCGACATCGGGGTGTACACCGTGGTGGTTGGTTCGACACTGCTGATCCTGACCGCACTGGCCCACCAGTCGGTGCGCGCCTACCGCCCCGCCAAGTCCAGCCAAGCAGGAGCCGCCTGATGGAAGAAGTCATTGCAGTTGCCATCGGTGTACTGGCCGCCTCCGGGGTCTGGCTGATCCTGCGCCCCCGCACGTACCAGGTGATCATGGGCCTGTGCCTGCTCTCGTACGGGGTCAACCTGTTCATCTTCAGCATGGGCAGCCTGTTCATCGGCAAGGAACCGATCATCAAGGAGGGGGTGCCCCACGATCTGTTGCACTACACCGACCCGCTGCCACAGGCACTGGTGCTGACCGCCATCGTCATCAGCTTCGCCATGACCGCGTTGTTCCTGGTGGTATTGCTGGCCTCGCGCGGCCTCACAGGCACCGACCATGTCGACGGCCGGGAGCGTGAGGAATGAGCACCATGAGTCAACTGGTCATCGCACCGATTCTGCTGCCACTGGTGACCGCCGCGCTGATGCTGCTGATCGGTGAAAAGCACCGCTGGCTGAAGGCGCGCCTGAACCTGCTCTCCACGTTCGCCGGCCTGGCCATCGCCGTTTCGCTGCTGATGTGGGTACGCACCCAGGGGCAGGCCGAGTCCATCGGTGTCTACCTGCCGGGCAACTGGCCGGCGCCGTTCGGCATCGTGCTGGTGGTAGACCACCTGTCGGCGTTGCTGCTGGTGCTGACCGGTATCGTCGGCAGCAGCGCACTGCTGTTCGCCCGGGCGCGCTGGGACGGCGCCGGTGCCAGCTTCCACGCCTTGTTCCAGATCCAGCTGATGGGCCTGTACGGCGCCTTCCTGACCGCCGACCTGTTCAACCTGTTCGTGTTCTTCGAAGTGCTGCTGGCGGCCTCCTACGGCCTGCTGCTGCACGGCTCGGGCCGGGCGCGGGTCAAGGCCGGGCTGCACTACATCGCCATCAACCTGTTCGCTTCGTCGCTGTTCCTGGTTGGTGCGGCCATGCTCTATGGTGTGACCGGCACCCTGAACATGGCCGACCTGGCCCTGAAAGTCCCGCTGGTGCCTGAAGCCGACCGCGGCTTGCTGCATGCCGGTGCGGCCATCCTGGCGATCGCCTTCCTGGCCAAGGCCGGGATCTGGCCGCTGAACTTCTGGCTGGTACCCGCCTACTCGTCCGCCAGTGCGCCCGTGGCTGCGCTGTTCGCAATCATGACCAAAGTCGGCCTGTATGCGGTGCTGCGCCTGTGGACCTTGCTGTTCTCCGGCCAGGCCGGCGCCTCGTCGTTCTTCGGTGGCGACTGGCTGGTGTACGGTGGGCTTGTGACGCTGGCCGTGGCAGCCACTTCCATCCTTGCCGCCCAGCGCGTCGAACGCCTGGCAGCACTGAGCATCCTGGTTACAGCTGGCACCTTGCTGGCAGCGGTCGGCTTTGGCCAAACCGTACTGACCGGTGCCGCCTTGTTCTACCTGGCGAGCTCGACCCTGGCGCTGTGTGCGCTGTTCCTGCTGGCCGAGTTGATCGAGCGCTCGCGCTCGGTCAACGAAGCCCCACTGGACGAAGAGGAAGATGCGATGCCTCCCGCGCACCCAGCCAAGGGAGTCAACCTGGACGACGACCAGAAAGCCGTGATCGGCCAGGTCATCCCCTGGACCATGGCCTTCCTCGGCCTGAGCTTCATCGCCTGCGCCCTGCTGGTGATCGGCATGCCACCGTTGTCGGGCTTCATCGGCAAGCTGAACCTGATCAGCGCGCTCTTCAACCCCGAAGGGCTGGGTGTCGCCGCGGAGAAACCCGTCGGTGCCGCTGGCTGGACCCTGGTCACCTTGCTGGTGCTTTCGGGCCTGGCCTCGCTGATCGCCTTCGGTCGGGTCGGCATCCAGCGCTTCTGGAAGCCCGAGGAGCGCCCCTCGCCGGTACTGAGGGGCTACGAGTGCATACCCGTCGCCATCCTGCTGGCCCTGTGCATATTCCTCAGCCTCAAGGCCGAGCCGCTGTTGCGTTACACACAGGACACCGCCGCCAGCCTGCAGGCACCCGACACCTATATCAATGCGGTGATGGCGACCCGACCATTGCCTGGCCCGACCACGCTCAATGCCGAGGCACAGCCATGAACCGACTGTTCCCCGCCCCCTTGCTGTCCGTGGCGCTGTTCGCGCTGTGGCTGCTGCTCAACTTGTCGATCAGCCCGGGCAACCTGCTGCTGGGCGCCGCACTGGGTATCCTCGCCCCGATCCTGATGGCGCCGCTGCGCCCGCAACACGCCCACGTGCGTCGCCCACTGGTGATCGCCCGCTTGATCGGCCGTGTGGGTATCGATGTGGTAGTTTCCAACCTGCAAGTGGCACGGGGGGTACTGCGAGCCAGCACCACGCCACCGCGCTCGGCCTTCGTGCACATCCCCCTCGCCCTGCGCGACGCGCACGGCTTGGCGGCGCTCTCGATGATCACCACTGTGGTGCCGGGCACCATCTGGTCGGAACTGGCCCTGGACCGCAGTGTACTGTTGCTGCACGTGTTCGACCTGGACGACGAAGCAGCGTTCGTCGAGCATTTCAAGCACACCTATGAACGCCCGCTGATGGAGATTTTCGAATGAGCGGCCTGCTTGCCAACGCCGTCCTCGCCAGCCTGTTCATCTTCGCCCTGGCCATGGGGCTGGCGCTGATCCGGCTGTTCCGCGGCCCTTCCGCCCAGGACCGCGTGCTGGCCCTGGACTACTTGTACATCCTGGGGATGCTGATGATGTTGGTGCTGGGCATCCGCTACGCCAGCGACACCTACTTCGAAGGCGCACTGCTGATTGCCCTGTTCGGCTTCGTTGGCTCGTTCGCCCTGGCCAAATTCCTGCTGCGAGGCGAGGTGATCGAATGAACGATATTGTTGTCTTGCCGTTCTGGCTGGAGCTGGTCGTCTCCACGCTGCTGCTTATCGGCAGCCTGTTCGCGCTGATCGGTGCCATCGGCCTGGTGCGACTGAAGGAGTTCTTCCAACGCATGCACCCGCCCGCACTGGCTTCGACCATCGGCGCCTGGTGCGTGTCGCTGGCGTCAATCCTCTACTTCTCGGTACTCAAGCAAACCCCGGTGCTGCACGCCTGGCTGATACCGATCCTGCTGTCGATCACCGTGCCCGTCACCACGCTACTACTGGCCAGGGCGGCGCTATTTCGCAAGCGCACTTCGGGAGAGAACGTACCGGAGGAAGTCAGCAGCGGCCGCGACAGCGGCAACTGAGCGTACCTGCACGCCTGCTCACGCCTGGGTCAGGCGTTGCAGCTCCCGGCGAACCATCGCCGCGTAGGGGGCCGGGCTGAGCGCATAGAGCTGGCTTGCCACCCAGCCCAGCCATGCGCCTTGCAGCGCTTCCCGTTGCGCCAGCAAGCGCTCGGCCTGCTCGATGGCCCGGGCTTGGTGCTCTCGATGAAAGTCGGCGCGGGTGCCCGCCTCGCTCATTCGCTGGCCTTGAACGTGGTGAGCTCACCCTTGCGCCATTTGGCGACTTTGCCGGTGACTGCCTTGAGCAGCTTGCCCAGGCCTTCCTGAACCTGCTGCTGGGCCGCGAACACCATCATCACCCCGTGCCCTTCACGGAAAACGATGGCATCACCTTCTGGCACCGAGACGAATGCGTAATCGCCCTGTCCGTAGACATTGAACTTGATCTCGCGAAAACGCAGTTCGAGCTTGCCGCCTTCGCGGCTGGGCAGTACCGCCGCACGAAAATGGTCGCCCACTTTCAGTTCCAGGCGCTGCTTGTCATCGACCACCATCGCGCCGTCGGTATCGATCTCGGCCATGTACAGGCCTTCAGGGTTCTGCTCGGTGACGTAGATGAAACGCCCCTGGAAGAGCTTGACCAACTTGGCGCGCAAATCGCCCAGGGCAAACAACGCATGGGTATCCAGAGTACTGACTGCCAATGAAAAGCTCCTTACATCAATTACAACCGGCCACGCCGCCATGCCCCATCGGGCACCTGGCGGCCGCCATTTCAAGTCGAAGTCCCAAGGACCGTGAAATTCATGCACAAAGATCCACGCAAATGGGCCACGCGTTCAGCAGGAAGGGTTTCTCCTGCACGCGGGCCGAGGCCTTCGTGTGTTCTTCGGCATGATTCCGTCAAAAAAGATACGTAATGCCTGACGTGAATGCGTCAGTTGGAGGCGACAAAGCCTGATCAGCATCCCGCGCAAAAGGGGGGCTGAACGTAAGTCGCGCATTACTGGGTGACGAATATGCACGAAAAGACCGAAACCCGTCGAGAGGCAAGACACATTTCTTGCCTCGACGCAGCATTGACCAAGCCGTTCAGGCCGCCTGGCACTCCAACGCCTCGGTACGGCTGGCAAAGGCCGTTCCGCGGCGCTCGCCGTTGACCAGCACCACCCAGCACACACGAACGCCCAACGCCTGCAATGTCGCCGGTACTCCGCTACCGATCATTACAGCTACATCGACTCGGCTATTCATCATCCCCTCCGGAATTTAATTAGCAACCTAACGATGTGCGTATGGTACGCCCCGCCCTCTCTGGAAAAAAGCATGGTTTGGTACAGCTGTATTGCAGGGTGAGCAACAAATCGAATCAGTCGAGCCCCGGCTCAGGCCGATACCCCAGGCGCAAACCGCCCCAGTGCCGGCCCTGAACGATGATCGGCACCGACAGGTCATGCATCAGTTCGCCCGTGTCGCGCGTGTAGGTTTGCAGCAGGACCCGTTGCTGGTGACTGCCACAGCGAATACCCGTGCGGTCGTCGAACGTGCGCTTGCTGCGATTGTGAGCGGTGTCGTGCTGCGAGTCGCCGGTCAGTGGCTGGTTGAAGGCATTGTTGTGGGTGGGCACATAACCCTGCTGGGTACAGGCGATGGCATACACCAATCCATCGTGCTGTTGCAGCAATGGCTCCTGGATCTGCGGCAGCACGGTATCGGTGTAATGGTCGAAACGCGTGGTGAAGCGCGGTGGCTGCATGCCCGCGATAGGCCGGTAATGACGGTCGAACAAGTCATCCAGTGTGACGCGCCCCTGGGCGACATCCGCCTCGAAACGTTCCGCGATCTGCCGGGCGCCTGCCTGAGCCAGCTCGAACACCCGCTGGTGGTAGGCGTCCAGGCCCACCTCAGCCAAACGCTCGCTGAGATTCTCCACCTGCCCTTCCATCTGCACCGCCGCCTTGGCCAGCCGGCGGGTTTGCTGGTCGCTGACCTCCAGATCACCACGCACTTGGGCCACCGCCTGGAACAAGGTATCGAGCTGGGCGCGGTTGGTCTGGGTGCCCTCGGCGATTTCGCTCACCTGCCCCTCGACGCTGGCGGCAAGCCTGGCGATCTGTTGCAACTGCCCGCCGGTCTGCTCGACCTGCTCGACACCACTGCCCAGGTCATCGGCCAACTCACGGATCTGACCCACCACCTGGGCAGTACGCGCCTGGATGTCCGCCACCATCTGCCCGACTTCTTCGGTGGCACTGGCAGTGCGCCCAGCCAACCCGCGTACTTCGTCGGCGACCACCGCAAAACCGCGCCCGTGCTCGCCGGCACGGGCGGCCTCGATGGCGGCGTTGAGCGCCAGCAAGTTGGTCTGGCTGGCGATGGACTGGATCACCAGGGTCACCCGGGCAATATCATCGCTGCGCTGATGCAGTGCTTCGATCAATTCGCGGCTGGTGGTTGCACGCTCGCTCAGGTCGCGCATGCGTTGGATGGACTCGGCCAGCACCGCGCTGCCTGCAACACTGCTGCCATGGGCCGAGCGGGCGGCGTCCAGGGCCTGTTGGCTGAGCTGGGCGGCGGCCTGCTCAGTGACAATCATGGCCTCGGCGCTGCCGACTATGTCCTGGGCCGCACTGAGCTGTGACTGCACGCGCGCGGCCAGTTGCTGCACGGAATGCGCGACAGCGGCAGCCGACAAGGCGTTATGGCTGGTGCCGCGAGCCAGTTCCTGGATCAGGTCACTGCCCTGCGTTGCTGTTTCGACCGGCGCAGGTGCAGGTACCCGCCTCCAATGGGGCAGGCAAAGCACCAGCAACGCCAGTGGCAAGGCAACGTACAGGGCCAGCCCGGCGAAGGCCATGGCCGACAGCACGGCGCACAGGGCAAGTGCCTGCAGCGCCGAGCTCAGCATTCCCCGCGCGGGTGTCCGGCGCGGCATTTCGCCGGCCGCCAGAGATCCTTCTCGCATCATCGTCGTGGTCCATCCGCATGTCGTTATTGTGTCGTCATTAAACGCCACTATAACGCCATTATCCACGCTCACTTGGATGCAAGCCGGCTCCCCGTTGATACAGGGCAAGAAAACACGAAGGCCCCAGGGATCGCTCCGTGGGGCCTTGGCGCAGGGTGCGGGATCAGATCTGCCGCTGGTGGCGGTCGAGCTGTTCGTGGCGCTCCTGGGCTTCGATGCAGTACTTGGTGGTCGGGCTGATCAGCAGGCGCTTCAGGCCGATTGGCTCGCCGCTGTCGTCGCACCAGCCGAAGCTTTCGTCGGCGATGCGGTCCAGGGCCATTTCCAGCTGCGGCAGCAGGCGCTGGTCGCGGTCAATGGCGTTGACCAGCCAGGTGCGCTCTTCCTCGACCGATGCTACATCAGCAGGATCCGAGGGGCTGTCCAGGCTTTCGATGGACGTGCGGCTGAGTTCGATGCGCTCGTGCGTTTCGACTTTCATCGCTTGCAGCAGCTTGGTGAAGAACGCGAGCTGTTCGGCGTTCATGTAGTCATCGGCCGACATGGCCAGCAACTGTTCCTTGGTCATCGATTTCTCTATGAAAAAATGTGCATTTGGGCGATTCGGGTGCCGCCGGCGATGCTTCGCCGGCAGCGGAATTCTTCAAGCGCCAACCGGCACTCTTTTACAGGGGGCGGCAGTCTAAGGTGCCACGCGGCAAGGGGCAACATAAATGACGGCAGATTTGACCGAAATGGCCAGGAATCCGCCCATTGGTGCCGTGAATCCCCCGCCCTGCGCGCTTGCCAGGCGCTGCGGGGCAATATGCAGCAACAATCGCGACGCCCTCGGTAGTAGTCGGCTACTGCACCCGCAGCCGCGAAAGATCGCCTCATAAGCATTCTTTCAACTCGCCCAAGGTTTTCGCCATGAATGACAACCTGCACCAGCGCCTGGCCAGTTTCAGCAACCTGGACTGCAAGGTCGCCAAGCGCTTCAGTGACCGCCCTACCTTACTCGACGTCGCCGACGATATCCTGCGTGAACAGTGGCAGCAACGCCAGCTGAGCGACGCCCACGACCCTCTGAGCCTGCTCCTGGTGAGCGAGCAGGCGCAACCGGGCGCACCCTGGGTGCGCTCGCTGTCACAAGCGCTGGTGGAGCGTTACTGCCAGCGCGCCACCCTGAACCTGACCATCGACGAGGACTTCCTGACCACCCGGCCGGACGCCGACCCGGCCTGGAAAGCGGACATCGACCTGCATGCCGTCGAAGAACTGGTCAATGAGGCAGGCCCGCTGCTGCTGGACCGTTATCTTCAACAACTGGTGGCTTACTGGAGCCGCTACGACAGCACTGGCCAGACCCCCTGGGATTGGTACTCCGGCTACCTGCGCGAGCAATTGCTGAAGGCTCAGGGCAAGGCGGCCAACCTGCCCGGTTTCGCCCGAGCCATCCTGCGCCTGGTGCATGACCATCCCGCGTCAGATCAACGCGGCACCTGGTCGAACACCAAAGGCGTCAAGGCACTCAACATGGGCCTGGACCTGTCGGCCTGCGACAAGCTCGACGCCGACCTGGCCAGCGCCGTGCTGATCGAACACGACGATGGCGACCCGCAACGCCAGCTGACACTGCTCTGTACCCTGACCGGCCGGCTGTTGCGCTTTGAATCGCGTCAGGCGCTGCTGGAGGCCCTCAACCAGTCCTGGCCGCTTTCATTGAACAACGGCCCCCGCCAGGTCGAGATCGCGGCATCCACCGATTCGGTCTTCGAAGTGCAGGCCCTGGGCCTGCTGAACCAGCTGTTGCGCCTCATCGAACACCGCGCCGGCCGCTACCACAGCCGGCTCGACGCCATCGCCATGGGCCGCGACCTGGATCGCCTGACCTCGCTGATAGACCTGTGCGACGAGGTCGAGATCGCTCAGCGTCGGTCACTCAGCGAACAACTCCCTGAATGGCTGCGCGACGCGCAAAGCCACTCCTTGCTGCAATACAGCGAGTTGCTGATCGATGTCGCCGAACAGTACCGTGACACGCAGGGGCAGTTCTGGCTCGATGGCATCGACGACGCGGTCACCTTCGCCAACCGGCAGTTGGTCACCCGCATGACCAGCGACCATCCAGACCTGGCATTCAAGCCAGAAGATGTCGTGGTCACCAACTATCAGACCACCGCCACGGCCCTGGCCGGCCAGGACAACCTCATCACTTCGGGCGAAATCACGCCGGTGGACTACACGCTCGCCCAACTGGCGATCGGCAATGTGGGCCTGCTCAAGCCCGGGCGCGTTGTGTTGAGCAGCACGACGAAGGACGCCTTGCCCGACTGGATGGACGAAGCCTACCTGCGTCGCCTGGTCGCCGAGCTGGACATCGCCAGCACCTACCCCGCCATGTTGCGCGCCAGGCTGCTGGACGATCCGCAGCGACGCCAGCAACGTCAACGCCTGCTGGGCGACCAGTTGCAAGCGCAACTGCCGGCGCTGGCCATGGAGCTGTACCTGCGCGGCAAGCTGCCCGACCCGGCCTGGGCCAGCCACATCGCCCAGGTGTTCGCCCCTGGCCCCCACCAGGGCACGACGCACTGGATCCTGCGGCCGCTGGGGTTCATCAAGGCGCCGGGATCATCGCCGGATCATCCGCTCAACACGTGGCTGATCGAGCCCGAAACCCCGGGCACCGAAGGCTGCCTGCTGTACCGCCCTTTGCACCAGGAGCCGCTGTTGCACTTCAACGACCGCATGGCCCTGTTCACCGCGCTCAGCAGCGCAGGCGACCTGCAGGATGACCTGCTGCAACGCCTGCCAGCCGAGGACCGCCGCTTCTACAAGCACGGCGGGTTTCTCGAACCGCACTTGTTCCAACCGCTGGACGACACCAGCGCCGTGCCCTGGTGGACACCCGCGCCTGTCGCCCTTTCGGTCGAACCCGCTGTCGCCAGTGTGGGCAAGGCGCTGTACGACGGTTGCGTGAGTGAATCGATCCAACGCTTCGCGGCACAGTCCACCACCACGGCGCAAACGCGCTGGAACAGTTGGAAAGCGCTGGGCTGGCTGCTGTTCAACACCCTGTTGCCCCTGGCGGGCAGCACACTGGGCAAAGTGGCTTGGCTGGCGCAGATGGAGGTGGCCCTGGCCGAGTTCGTCGAATCCGACGCCCAGCAAAACCCGACCCGGCATGAGCTGGCATTGGTCAACCTGCTGGTGAACATCGCCCTGCTGCTGTTTTCCCACTCGATCTTCCGCCTGCATCTGGAGCAAGGCCAGGTTCCGGCAGTACCTGCCGAGGCACCATCACCGGTCAACCCTGAGCCCAGCCTCCCCTTGCCCACCGTTACGCAAACGCCAGGCACGCAGCTCGAATTCACCTGGGCACGCCCCGGCCGTACGCTCAGCGCCTCGCAGCGCACAACGCTGGAAACCCTGCAGGCCACGGTCACGCTCAACACCCTGGGTGAGCCGATACCGGCTGGCACGCTGCAAGGCCTGTACCTGCAAGGGACGCGCACTTTCACGGTGCTCGACAGCAAGGTCTACCAAGTGGAACTGGTCTTGCCGCAGAAACTGCGCATCATCGGCCAAGACCTGACCCCAGGCCCGTGGCTGCGCCGCGATGAGGTCGGCCGCTGGCAGCTGGACCTGCGCCTGGGGCTCAAGGGCGGCATGCCACTGTCGGCGCAGATCCAGAAGATGCGCCTGGAAAAGGAAGACGCCCTGCGCGTGGCCAACGAAGCGATCAAGGCGGACAAACCGCTACTGACCGGCAAGATCCAGGAGTTCAGCACGATCGACAAACTGGCCAAGACCACGCTGGACGATGGCAACCTGGCACGTTGCCTGGGCAAGCTCCAGGCCCTCTCGCAGTTCTGGACCACGCACATCGAACACCTCAAGGCCCGCAATGCCATGCAACCGGTCAAGGAGTTCAAGAAGGTGCATGCCTTTGCGCTGTACCAGGACGGCTCCTGCCTGCACCTGACCCGCACGCTCCTGCAAAAGCGCTACCAACCCAATCGCGAGCAGTTGTTGCACATAGCCAAGCAGCAGCTGCGCTCCGGCGAGGAACTGACCCGCGCCGACATCCGCATCGCCACCCAGCGCCTGGACGCGCTGACGCCGCTGCTCGAACAGATGATCGCCAACAACACCCTGCTGCGCCAACGCCAGGAGGAGCTGGCCAGGCTCGCCAGCCAGCGCCATCCCGACATCGTCAAGTGGCGCGACCTGATGGCCGTGCCCGCCGCCACCGCGCAACAAGAGCTGATCCTGCGCTTCCTGCACCTGGAAAGCCTGCTGAATCGCCTGACACTGGTGCATGGCCTAAGCAGCGAAGCGGCTTATTGGCGTGATCGCTTCTGGAGCAATTTCCAGCTCGGCATCGTCCAGCGCAGCAAGCTGTACAAGCTTGTCGACAACGAGCAGGAACTGACTGTTCGTCTGCTGCGCAGCATCCAGGGGCAATTCCAGGCCGCCAGCCGCCAGCTTGGCAACCTCGCCGAGATGATCCAGGGCGATGCCGCCCAGCACACCCTGCGCCGCCTGCAGGATGAGCTGGAGCAGGTCCAGACCCTGATCGCCCAGGACCTCGCCAACCTGCCCGACTACCCACCCGTCAGCACCCTGAAGCAACTGGGCAATAAAGTCCCCGGCCTGATCGAGACCACCGAACACGGCCTGCTGCTGTCCGACCCTCGCGCCGACGACGCGAATACCGTCGACATTCCCGGCCCGGACAACAAGACCCCTGGCCAGACTTACCACCTCAAGGAGGGTGAATGGATCGAGGTCGGCCCCGCCCCGACGCCCAACCTGCCCAGCGGCCTCAGCCTCAAGCGCCTGCTCAAGGACAGCGATGGGCTGACCGCCGAGGCGACGCGGGAAGTGGAGCGGCTGCGACGCGCTTCCGAGCGCTACCTGCCGGTGGAGGTCGAGGAGTCCGTGCTGCACCTGCGCGACCGGGTACTCGCGATGGTCGATGGCATCGAGGAGCGCCTGACCGCCGACAACGAAACCGACGAAGCGCGCCAAGGCAAGGATGCCGAGGGGGTCGCCAAGGGGCTGCGCGAGCTTGCTGGCACACTGACGACCCAAGCAACGCAGTTGCGCATCGAAGCGGCCATCGCGCAGAAGCCCAGGATGGGCGAAGTGCAGTTTCTGCTGGAGAAGGGCGAGGTACGCATCGCCGTGGTCGGTGCCCGCACCCGGCTGGCCAAGGTCAAGGGCCGCCCCGCCGACTTCATCGACGAGTACAGCATCAGCCATGCGGACCAGGTGCTGTGGTATGCGCACTTCCACTATCCGGCCCTGGACACGGCCAAGGCCGACTTCACCGCCGGCCACCTGAAGACCGCCGCCCAGCGTCATGCCGCTGGCGGGCGTTACACCGATGCCCATGGCAAGGAAGTCGACGTCTATCGGGCGCCGATCACCGCCGCGGCGGCCAAGCGCTACTTCTTCGACCTGCAGTAACCGGTTCAAGGGCGCTGCCAAGGCAGCGCCCCTGTTCCCTCAACGGTCCTTGAACTGCGCCTCGCGCTTGGCGATGAACGCAGCCATGCCTTCCTTCTGGTCCTCGGTGGCGAACGCCGCGTGGAACACCCGGCGCTCGAAACGCACGCCTTCGCTCAGGGTGACCTCGAAGGCGCGGTTGACGCTCTCCTTGACCATCATGCTGACCGGGATCGACTTGCTGGCGATGGTCGCGGCTACCTTCAGCGCCTCCTCCACCAGCTCGGCCTGCGGCACGATACGCGCCACAAGGCCAGCGCGCTCGGCTTCCTCGGCGCCCATCAGGCGGCCGGTCAGGCACAGCTCCATGGCCTTGGCCTTACCGATCGCACGGGTCAGGCGCTGGGTGCCGCCCATGCCCGGCAGCACGCCCAGGTTGATTTCCGGCTGGCCGAACTTGGCATTGTCGGCGGCGAGGATGAAGTCGCACATCATCGCCAGCTCGCAGCCACCGCCCAGGGCGAAGCCCGACACCGCAGCGATGATCGGCTTGCGCCGGTTGGCGATGCGGTCGGCGTCGCTGAACAGGTCCTCGACGTAGATCTGCGGGTACTTCAGGTCCGCCATCTCTTTGATGTCGGCACCTGCGGCGAAGGCCTTGGCCGAGCCGGTGAGCACCACGCAGCCGATGTTCGGGTCACGTTCGAGCTGGTCCAGGGCTTGGTTGATCTCGCCGACGATCTGCGCGTTCAACGCATTGAGCGCCTGCGGCCGGTTGAGGGTGATCAGGCCGACCTTGCCGTGGATGTCCAACAGGATGGTTTCGAATGCCATGCAGACTGCTCCTTCAAAGATTGCGCGCAATGACCATGCGCTGAATGTCGCTGGTGCCTTCGTAGATCTGGCAGACCCGCACGTCGCGGTAGATGCGCTCCAGCGGGAAGTCGCTCAGATAGCCATAACCCCCCAAGGTCTGCAAGGCATCCGAACAGACCTTTTCGGCCATTTCCGAGGCAAAAAGCTTGGCCATCGATGCTTCCACCAGCGCCGGGCGCCCTGCATCGCGCAATGCGGCGGCGTGCAGCACCATCTGCCGGGCCACGGCGATCTTCGTCGCCATGTCAGCCAGGCGGAACGCCACCGCCTGGTGCTCGATCAACGGCTTGCCGAAGCTCTGGCGCTCGTTGGCGTAGTCGCGGGCCACCTCGAAGGCGGCACGGGCCATGCCCACCGACTGCGAGGCGATACCGATACGACCGCCCTCGAGGTTGGCCAGGGCGATCTTGTAGCCCTGCCCTTCTTCACCGAGGCGGTTGGCCAGCGGCACGCGCACGTTATCGAAAACGATCTGGCAGGTGTCGGAGGCGTGCTGGCCAAGCTTGTCCTCGACCCGCGCCACCTGGTAGCCGGGTGCATCGGTGGGCACGATAAAAGCGGTGATTCCGCGCTTGCCGGCGTCCGGGTCGGTGACGGCGAAGACGATCACCACCCCGGCGTTCTGCCCGGAGGTGATGAACTGCTTGCTGCCGTTGAGCACGTAGTGATCGCCGTCCAGGCGGGCGCGGGTCTTCAGGCTGCTGGCGTCGGAACCGGCCTGGGGTTCGGTCAGGGCGAACGCGCCGAGCATCGCGCCACTGGCCAATGGCGCCAGGAACTGCTGCTTCTGCGCCTCGCTGCCGAACTTGAGGATCGGCACGCAGCCCACCGAGTTGTGCACGCTCATGATGGTCGAGCAGGCGCCGTCGCCGGCGGCGATCTCTTCCAGGGCCATGGCGTAGGCCACGTAGCCCGTGTCGCTACCGCCATACTGTTCAGGCACCAGCATGCCAAACAGACCGAGGTCGGCCATCTCCCTGATCGCGTCCTTGGGGAAAAGGTGCGCCTTGTCCCATTGCTCGGCGAACGGCTTCAGGCGCGCCTGGGCGAAGGCACGCACGGCGTCGGCGATCTGTTGTTGCTCTTCAGTTACCAGCATGGTTCACCTCAGTACAGGCACTCGACGGCCATGGCGGTCGCTTCGCCACCGCCGATGCAGATGGCCGCCACGCCACGGCGCAGGTTGTTCTGGCGCAGGGCCGACAGCAGGGTCACGAGGATGCGCGCCCCCGAGGCACCGATCGGGTGGCCCAGGGCGCAGGCACCACCGTGGATGTTCACCTTGTCGTGGGGCAGGTCGAGCTGCTTCATCGCCGCCAGGGTGACCACGGCGAAAGCCTCGTTTATTTCGAACAGGTCCACTTCGGCCAGGTTCCAGCCGGTACGCTTGAGCAGCTTGTCGATGGCACCGATGGGCGCGGTGGGGAACAGGGCCGGCGTGTCGGCGAAGGCCGCGTGACCATGGATCACGGCCAGTGGTTTCAGGCCGCGCTTCTCGGCCTCGGAGCGGCGCATCAGCACCAGCGCGGCGGCGCCGTCGGAGATGGAGCTGGAGTTGGCGGCAGTGACGGTGCCGCCCTCGCGGAAGGCCGGCTTGAGCTGCGGGATCTTGTCCAGGCGCGCCTTGGGCGGCTGCTCGTCATCCTTGATGACGCGCTTTTCCTTGCCCTCGGTGACTTCCACCGGGACGATCTCGGCGGCGAAACGGCCGCTCTTGATCGCTTCCTGGGCACGGGTCAGCGAAGCGATGGCGAAAGCGTCCTGGGCTTCGCGGCTGAAGTCGCCCTTCTGCGCGCAATCCTCGGCGAAGGTGCCCATCAGGCGGCCTTTGTCGTAGGCGTCTTCCAGGCCGTCCATGAACATGTGGTCGATGATCTTGCCGTGGCCCATGCGGTAGCCGCCACGGGCCTTGTCCAGCAGGTACGGGGCGTTGGTCATGCTTTCCATGCCACCGGCGACGATCACGTCGGCGCTGCCGGCCAGCAGCTGGTCGTGGGCCATGATCGCGGCCTGCATGCCCGAACCGCACATCTTGTTCAGGGTGGTGCAGGTGGTGTGCTTGTCCAGGCCGGCGCCGAGTGCGGCCTGACGCGCCGGTGCCTGGCCCTGCCCCGCCGGCAGCACACAGCCGAACAGCACCTGCTCGACACTGGCGGCGTCGATGCCGGCGCGCTCGACGGCGGCACGAATGGCCGCGCTGCCCAGTTGCGCCGCGGTCAGGCTCTTGAGGTCGCCCTGCAGGCCGCCCATGGGCGTGCGCACGGCGCTGACGATGACAATCGGATCGTGGTTCAGGCTCATGTTCGGTTCTCCTTACTTGGCAGCCATGCGCAGCGCGCCGTCGAGACGGATCACTTCGCCGTTGAGCATGCTGTTCTCGATGATATGGCGGGCGAGCGCCGCGTATTCCTGCGGGCGCCCCAGGCGTGGCGGGAACGGCACGCCAGCGGACAGCGAGGCACGTACTTCCTCGGTCATGCCGGCCATCATGGGGGTTTCGAAAATGCCGGGGGCGATGGTCATCACCCGGATGCCGAAACGCGCCAGCTCACGGGCGGCCGGCAGGGTGAGGCTGGCGATGGCGCCCTTGGAAGCGGCGTAGGCCGCCTGGCCGATCTGGCCATCGTAGGCGGCGATGGAGGCGGTATTGATGATCACGCCACGCTCGCCCCCCTCGTCCGCCTGCCCTTCGGCCATGGCCGCGGCGGCCAGGCGCAGCAGGTTGAAGCTGCCGATCAGGTTGACGTTGATGACCTTGGCGAAGCTGCCCAGGGCATGTGGGCCGTTCTTGCCCAGGACCTTCTCGGCGCCGACGATGCCGGCGCAGTTGACCAGCCCGTGCAGGCTGCCGAAGGCGCTGACGGCGGCGTCGACCGCCGCCTTGGCGGCCTGTTCGTCGCTGATGTCGGCTACCGCGAAGCGGGCATTGGCGCCCAGTTCGGTTGCCTTGGCCTCGACTGCGCCAGCATTCAGGTCGACCAGCATGACCTTGGCGCCGGCCTCGATGAGCATCTGCGCGGTGGCGGCGCCCAGGCCCGAGGCCGCGCCGCTGACGATGAAGTGCTTGTTGCTGATGTGCATGTCGGTATTCCTTCAGGCGCCGGCAGCGGCAGGCTGCGCGGCTTGTTGTCGGGCGATTTCCTGGTTGCGCAGGATGAAACGTTGCAGCTTGCCGCTCGGGGTCTTGGGCAGCTCGCCGACGAATTCGATTTCACGGGGATAGGCATGGGCGTAGAGACGCTGGCGCACGTGCTGGCGCAGGGTTTCTTCCAGCTCCGCGCTGCCCTGGTAGCCCTGGCCGAGCACCACGAACGCCTTGATCAGCTCGGTGCGCTCCGGGTCGGGCTTGCCGATCACCGCTGCCTCGACCACCGCCGGATGCTCGACCAGCGCACTTTCCACATCGAACGGGCCGACCCGGTAGCCGGAGGTGGTGATCACATCGTCGCTGCGGCCGACGAAACTGATGCTGCCATCCTGGTTGAGCTCGACGGTGTCGCCGGAGAGGTAGTACTGGCCGACAA
Source organism: Pseudomonas sp. MWU13-3659 (assembly GCF_023757525.1). NCBI lineage: Bacteria > Pseudomonadati > Pseudomonadota > Gammaproteobacteria > Pseudomonadales > Pseudomonadaceae > Pseudomonas > Pseudomonas sp. MWU13-3659. The sequence goes on from NZ_JAMSHW010000032.1 coordinate 25,060, forward strand.
AGGCCTTGGTCGGCAGGCCGTGGTAGCCGGCGAACCAGCACAGCGGCGACTGCTCGCGGTCCACCGCCAGGATGCCTGGCTGTCCGGCAGGCAGTTCGTTGCCCTGCTCGTCCAGCACCACGATGCGGTGGCCGGGGATGGCGAAACCAGCCGACCCCAGGTGCACCGGGTGCGCCAGCGCATGGTGGTTGCACAGCACCATGCCCAGCTCGGTCTGGCCGTAGTGGTCGTGGATGGTCACCCCAAGCTCGTCGGCGAACCAGCGGATCACCTCCGGGTTGAGCGGCTCGCCGGCACTGCTGACCACCCGCAGGCGGCCCTTGATCGGCGTCGAGAACGCGCCCCCTGCGGCAATCAACAGGCGATAGGCCGTCGGCGAACCCGCCAGGTTGGTGATGCCCAGCTTGTCGATGACCCGCGCACAGCTTTCGACACTGAACGGGCCGTCGTAGAAGGTGGTGGCATGGCCCAGGGACAGCGGCCCGGTGACAGCGTAATAAAGGCAATAGGCCCAGCCCGGGTCGGCCAGGTTCCAGAAGTTGTCCTCCGGGCGCAGGTCGATGGCGTCGCGCATGTAGCCCTGGAACGCGACGATGGCGCGCAGCGGCACTTCCAGCGGTTTGGCCGGCCCGGTGGTGCCGGAGGTGAACATCAGCAGGAAGGGGTCGTCGCCACGTCGCATGACCGGTTCGCAGACACTGTCCGCAGCCTCCAGCGCAGGGTGGAAATCGAGCTCACCGGCGGCAGCGCCGACGGTCACGATGGTCGGGCAGCCCGCCACCTCGTCGAGCTTGGGCCGGTTGCCACGGTCGGTGACCACCACCTTGGCGTGGGACTGCTCAAGGCGGTGCTCGATGGCCTTGGGCCCGAAGGCGGTGAACAGTGGCTGGTAGACGGCGCCCAGGCGCCAGGTGGCAAGGATCGTCACCAGCAGTTCGGGGGTACGCGGCATCAGCCCCGCGACCCGGTCACCCGCCGCTACCCCCTGGTCCTTGAGTACATTGGCAAAGCGTGCGGCCAGGGCCTGCAACTGGTCGAAGCTGTAGCGCCCACCGTTGCCATCGCGGTCTTCCCAGACCAGGGCGGGTTGGCCCGTGCCGGCGTGACGGTCGCAGCACTCGACACAGGCATTGAGGGCCTCGAGGTTGCCATGCAGCGCCGCGGCGGCGGCCCGGGCATGGTCGAACGAACGAGCGGCCTCGGCGTAATCGCGCATCGTCAGACTCCTGGTTTCTTATTGTTGGAGTGCACCATTGGTCTGACGATGTTCGCGCCGGCCGGCGCGTCCGGCAATGGCCAAAGCTGTCAATCGGACTGATCGGAATCGCCAGAGTCCTCATCAAGGGCTACACCAGCCGTCTCCATGTCCAGAGCGTCCTGGCTGAACATGAGCATCAAGGCCTGTTCACTGGCTTCACGCTCCGCCGCCACGGCATTGCAGGCCTGGAGGTAGGCTTCACTGGTGAGTGCTTTCTCATCGATGGCCTCGAGCTTGTCGGCGAACTCATCGGCGTGGGCAGTGAACACCGCCGCATGGCGTACCTTCAGGTAGCTGCGCCAGAACTCGCGATTGCTCAGGCTCTGCACCAGGTGCCCAGCGGCCTCGTCCGCCTCGACCGCAGCCACGGCCTGATCCTCGAGCGCTGGCGTGATGTCGGCGACCCCGGCGAACAACATGGACTTGGGCTGCCCGACCAGCCCAAGCCTGTCCGCCAACTTGACCCGCAGACCAAGCACCACCTCCAGTTCATCGACCTGGATGCCTCCGGCCTCGCGCCGATTGACTTCATGGCGGGCGAACTCATCCAGGCGATCGAGGCGGAACAGCGCCCGCCCAAGTTTCAGCAGGCTGGCGCCACTCTTGCCGGCCTTGCCCTCGGCCTCCGCATGATGCACCAGGCTGCGCAGGCAGAGCCGGCTGAAACGCTCCGCCACGCTGTCGTGGCAGGTGAGCTGGATACCCGCCTGGTTGAAAATGTCGTCGCGCAAGGCGGCATCCGTGTCGAGGTCCTCCAGCAATTGCCAGACCAGCTCGTCGAGATAGGTGTGCGCCTGGACGAAATCCTGGGTCGAGGAGAGCCTCGCCAGCAAGCGGAACAGCTCCGCGCTCCCGGCCTGTCGTTGGACACGCTGCCATCGTTCACGACGCGCATCCTGCTCGGTCTTGTCACCTGTGCCGATCCAGCTCTGCTCGGCCATCTCGGCGCTGGGCACGGTTTCAACCGGGGATTCCTCAGTATTGGCATTGAGGTACACCAGGATGCTCTGCACAGGCAGCGAGTTTCCCTCGAGGTTCACTCGACGCCTGAACCTGCGCGGCATCGCCAGCAGCGCCCTTGGTATCGTCCTGATCTCGTTGAACCGCAGGTCAGCCAGCCTGAGCCGCTCGCAACGCTCGAGCCCCGCCGGCACGGCCTGCAGGGAGCACCGGTTGGCCCTCAGCACTTCAAGCTCCCTCATACGCGTGAAATCCAGGTTGAGAGACTCCAACGGGTTGAAATCGAGGACCAAAGTCAACAACGACTCAAGCCCGGACAACGTCTCGACACCCGCTTCATCCATCACGATCTGGTTCGACTTCATCTGCAATGACCTCAACTTGGGCAGCCTGGAGATGCCCGCCGGCACCCGGGCCAGCCGGTTGTTGTTGAGGTTCAACCGTTCCAGCGCGTCGAAACGCTCAAGGAACTCGCTGGGGATCGCCTGCAGGTCCATGCCAGACATGCGCAGTTCATAGATGTGGCTCAGATCGACTTCGGCAGGCAACGCCGGCAGCGTACCCACATGCCAACCCTCCAGGCTCAACACCCGCCCAACCGAACGGTCATCCCAGCTCCTGACAGTTTCACCTTCGTAGCGCCAGGCGGCACGCAAGCGACTGGAGAACTGCCTGCGCCTGCTGCGCATGTGACGACTGAGCGGTTCTCGCTCCCAGGCATCCAGCGCATGGTTGAGTGCATTGAAGTTGGTCTCCTGGGACAAGAGTTCGACGATGGCATCACCGGCGCGATCGCTCCACTCGGTGATCAACCTGTCGACTTCCGCCAGGCTCAAGGAAGGGTACAGCGCACGGACCCGACGCCTGAGCGCTTCCCCGGGTTCCGCGAGGCGTGACGGGGAACCACCAAGGGTGTAGCCGACACGACCGTCGGGCAGCCGTTTGCCTGGGTTGAACCAAGGTGTGGAGGCTCTCCAGCCAAGCAGGCTCTCGACCTGACTGCGCTTGTGCGGCAACTGCCTGATGACCGCCTTGCGCAATGCTTCGGCAACATCGCCCTTGGCGAGCTTGAGCTTCTGCCGGTCTTCAGTGCTCATGCGCGCCACGATTGCCTGGAAGATCCCACCTGGCGCCTCGATGTCCTGATCGAGCTCGATCCCCTGATTGTCATAGAGGTGAAACTCCCCGTCCTTGCGGGCCAGGACAGTTCGGTCCTTGGCCGCGCCCTGGGGGTTCAGGACACTGATCAACCGGCCATGCTCGGAACCTTCGCGTAACTCGAAGTTGATCGAGCCAGGCCAGTTCTCGAGCCTGGGCAGCAAAGCCAGCACCAATTCACCGGTGCCCTGGCTATAGCTGGTATCGAGCAAGAGCCCCTCCATGGCACGTGTCAGCCGTGCGTGAGACAGCAGCGACCGAGCTCGAGTCTGTATCGACAGCGGCAAGCGCGAACCGAGGCGCACCGCCTCACGCACGCCCGGCTCGACCTCGCGCAGCAATTGCTCGGCATAGACATTGGGCAAGCCTGGAAACTCGCGGTTCAAACGTTCAAGCAGCTTGTCCGGCTCCGGCGATTGCTCAGGCGCCGTGTCCAGCAGGTCGTCCTCCAGTGCCCGCTCTTCGGAAAAGTGCCTTTGCAGCGCACCTCTTAACTTACCGCGCTGCTGACGCAGCAAAACGCTGGTGGCCTTGTCATCCAGCCCCTGCATATCCGAGCGCTTCCTGCACCAGGCCAGCACCTCGGCGTCGTCGACAACCGCTTCAGGGGCATCCAGGGCGTCAAGAACCGCCGAAACCCGGCCAGCCGCGGTGAAGCGCCGCAGCGTATCGCGCAGGCTCACCGGCGCCGGGCGGTTCTCCACCAGCACGCCACGCAGTTCATCCTTGTCGATCCCGGCAACCCGCAGGATGTTGTCGGCAGTTTCGGCAGACAACGGTGGCTCCATCGGCCACAGGCGGTTGAGCATTTGCGTGCTGTCATCCCACTCCAACGGCCGCTCCAGGCGTATGCGCCAACTGCGCTCGCCATTGAAGTCGACAGGCGGCCCATAGGCGTCCTCGCGCAAGGGGTGGCGCAGTCGCCAGGCCTCGCCCTGGGCTTGCTGGTGGATTTCATAGTAATGCTCGTCGATACGCAGCCAACGGCGTGAGTCATCGGCATACAGACCGTTATCCAGCAGCCGCGCCGAACCAGGATCCGACCGGTAGCCCTCAAGGCCTGCGTTCCACAAACGCTTGTTCTTGCCAACGGTCACAGGCTCCAGCTCATCGACGAAATCGCTTCGGGCGAAAGCCCTCGCCACCAGCGTGCCCCCCGCCACCATGGCCGCCGTGAGCGCCACCGTCTCAGCCACATGGAAGAGGTGCTCCAGCGCCTCATGCTGATGCCCCTCGCTCCAGTCCACCACGCCTTCGTACACATGCTTGAGCGTATCCACCACCACGGCACCGAACAGCACCACACCCACGATCGGGATACCCAGGCCGGCCAGGCCCAATGCCAGGTAACCGACTTCGGACCAACGTTCCAGCCGCTGGTTGGCGGCACGCTGGTCGGCGTCCGCGTTAGACACCAGCAGCAGCCGGCCATCATCCTTGAGCCGCGCAACCTGAGTGTCCGCCATGGTGGTGAACACTTGATCGGCTGACTCGCCCCCAGCCAGTTCGAGATCAGGTACAGGGTCGGCCAAGCGCTTCTTCAGTTTCACACTGAACGAATCGCGATCACGCAGCCGGACTCGCTCGTGGAAGTCACGACGAACGGCGTTGCTTGCAAGCTCGCTCACCAACGTCAGCGCCATCTGTTGCATTGAGTCAAACCGGCGCAGGGCCGGCTGAGCATCGTCCGGCAGGTAAAGGAACACCCCTTGTTCTTTCTTGTCGCCATCGAGCAACTGGATCTTCAATGCGTTCTCGACCGTGCAACCGAGCATGCGCAGCTCGCTTGCCTCGGCGAACAGGGCCTGGCCTGGCGCGTTCGCCGCTTTGCTCGCCAACTGGCTCAAGGCGCGATACTGGTCATCGGTGACCTGCCCTCGACACAGGGCCAGCTCACACATCAGGGTGAACGCATCGCGCTTATGCTCGGCAAGCAGTGCGCAGTTGGACGCGGTGAGGATCTGCCCAAGCAAGCGCTGGTAGTGTTTACCGGCATCGATCCTGCGGCATTGACTGACGATCGGGTCCGGGGCTGCCAGCACCGTTGAGGCGCCGGTAGCGACCAAGCCAGTGTTCACGAAGAACGACGCATCCGCCGGAAAATTCTGCATCAGCCTCAAGCGTGCCGCAGAGCGCCTATAGCGCTCTTCGAGACTGGGTGTGGAGATGATCGGCGACACTTCGTACCACGACTCGAGCCATTCCAGGCCATCCAACGCCGGACCATTGGGCAGCAGCGCCTCGACCAGCGATGTGAACTGTTGTTCGGCGAAGGCTTGCGCCGAAACCAGCCCGGAAGTGGCCTGCGCCAGGCGCTTGCGACTGCTTTCGTGGGCTTTGAAAGCCCCGTGCAAGGCTTTGAGGCGTTCCAAGGAAGCCTGCTTGAACCAGGCCGGCAGTTGATTGGCAATGAGGTTGTCGGTCCAGGTGTGGAACGACTCGGCCGTGATAGCGGCCGGTTGCGAGGAGGAAGTCGGTTTCATCAAGTGAGGCCCTGTTGTTGAAGGTGCCTCACAGTGAAGAGGCCGCCCCGGCCGCTTCAGCGGGAAGCCTCACCCATCCCGCGTGCTCTCCTCACGCGTGACCAACGAACGGTAGTGCCCGGGGTTGCAGCCGAACCACTTGCGAAACGCCTTGTAGAACGAGCTGCCGTCGGCAAACCCCAGGCGTTCGGCGATCTCCCCCAGGCCCAGCTGCGCCTCGGCCAGCCAGGCGATGGCCAGTTCACGGCGCACGCCATCCTTGATGCCCTGGTAGTGCTGGCCCTCTTCCGACAAACGCCGACGTAACGTCGACACCGACATGTGCAGGGTTCCCGCCACCTGCTCGGCATCCGGCCACGCCCCGGGCTGCAGGCCCAGCAGTTGGTGGCGGATATGCCGCGCCAGGCTGGCCGGGTCGCGGTACTTGACCAGGATGTTGCCCGGGGCCTCGGCCAGGAAACGCTGCAACTCCTCGTCGCCGCGGCGCACCGGCAGCTCCAGGCATTCAGCGGCGATGATCATCCGCGTGCGCGGGCGCTCGAACTGCAGGTTCTCGGAAAACATCACCCGGTAGTCGTCGCAGAACGGCGGCTCGGCGCAGCGCAGGTCGATGGCCAGGATCGGAATGCGCCGCCCGGCCAGCCAGCAGGCCACGCCGTGGACGATCATCCAGAAGGTGAAGTAGGTGAATGCTCGCCGTGGTTGGTCGCTGGGCTCATTGATAACGATCTCGGCCAGGCTCTGCTGGCGCACCAGGCTTGGTTGCAAGTCTTCGAGCATCAGCGACAGGAACGCCAGCATGCTGTCGAGGGCAGCCCCCAGGGTGGGCTGGGCCATGGCGCTGCGGGCGATGAACGCCAGGCTGCCACTGCGCAGGCCACGCCGGTCCATGGCGAAGAACTCGTCGTTGCAACGCCGCGCCAGCAGGCGCCAGAGCCGGGCGTAGGCATCGGCGCCGACCCGTGCCGACGGCAGGTCGAGCTGGCCGGCGTCGATACCGGCGCGCGCCAGCAAGGCGGCGTCGGGCGCACCGGCCGGGCAGGTCTGCAGCAGGGCTTCACGCACCAGCTGCATGGAAATGGTGTCCTTGTCGCTCATCGGCAATCCCGTCTGCTCTGTGCCGGCCATCTTAGGCCGGCGGGAGGAAAACGCCAGCCCACGCTCACAGGCCTTCGGCCAGGCTCAGGAAGGCCTGGATCAGCCGCAACTCACGACGGCGCTCCAGGCAGCCGACCATGTGCTGGTTGACCAGCCCGCTGCCGGCCAGGGGGCGAGCCACCACACGCGGGTCATGGGCCACCTCGGTCGATGAGACGACGCCAATGCCCAGCTGGGCCGCCACCGCCTCGGTCACCGCCTCGCGACTGTCCAGCTCCAGCAGCACCCGCGGCTGCACACCCGCTTCATGGCAGGCCTTGTCGAAGGTGCGGCGCGTGGTCGAACTCGGCTCGCGCAGCACCATGATCTGCTTGTCCAATTCAGCCAATGGCAAGTCGCCCGCGGCCGCCGCCCAGGCATGCCCCACTGGCAGCAACGCGCACAAGCGCGACGCGCACAAGCCCTGCAAATGCAAGCCCTTGCGTGGTTCGATCTCGGTCAGCACGGCGACGTCGGCATGCTCCGACAGCAGCGCAGCCAGGGTTTCCTGAGCGTTGCCCAGGCGCAGGTTGACGGTGATGCCGGGATAGCGTTCACGCAGCTGCGCCAACATCGGCATCACCCGGTGTGGGCCATCCGCCGCCACCTCCAGGCGCCCGGTCAGCAACTGCCGATTGGCCTCGAGCATGGCCTGGGCCTCTTCGGCCAGGCCGAACATCGCCCGAGTAATGGCCGCCAGGCGCGTGCCCTCCTCGGTCAGTTCGACCCGCCGTGCGGTGCGCCGCAACAGGGTGATCTGGTAGTGCTCCTCCAACGCCTTCACGTGCCCGGTAACCGCCGGCTGGCTGATGAACAGCCGTTCGGCGGCACGGGTGAAGCTGCCCTCTCGGGCGACGGCATCGAAGGCGCGGAGCTGGAACAGGTTCATATCTATCGGCCCTGCTTATGGCTGGCATATCTACAAACAATTTGATTGATGGCTCGGCGAATTGCAACCTAGCCCCACTAGTTTCCAGCCCACCGCAAGTGAGGAACCACGGAATGAGCAACGCCCCGATCCTGCTGACCCCCGGTCCACTGACCACCTCGATCCGCACCCGCCAGGCCATGCTCGTGGACTGGGGTTCCTGGGACCGCGACTTCAACCAGCTGACTGCCAGCGTATGCGAACAGTTGCTGGCCATCCTCGACGCCAGCGCCAGCCACCACTGCGTGCCCCTGCAAGGTAGCGGCACCTTCGCCGTCGAGGCCGCCATCGGCACCCTGGTACCACGCGACGGCAAGGTGCTGGTGCTGATCAACGGTGCCTATGGCCAGCGCCTGGCGAAGATCTGCAAGGTGCTGGGGCGCGACTACAGCACCTTCGAAACCGCCGAGGACCAGCCGACCACCGCCGAAGACGTCGACCGCCTGCTGGCTGCCGACCCTGCCGTGACCCACGTGGCGCTGATCCACTGCGAGACCAGCACTGGCATCCTCAACCCGCTGCCCGAGATCGCCCAGGTGATCAAGCGCCACGGCAAGCGCCTGGTCATCGACGCCATGAGCTCGTTCGGCGCGCTGCCGATCGATGCCCGCGAGGTCCCCTTCGAAGCGTTGATCGCCGCCTCCGGCAAGTGCCTTGAGGGCGTGCCGGGCATGGGCTTCGTATTCGCCGAGAAAACCGCCCTGGCCGCCGCCGAAGGCAACGCCCACTCCCTGGCCATGGACCTGCACGACCAGCACACGTACATGGCCAAGACCGGCCAATGGCGCTTCACCCCGCCGACCCACGTGGTCGCCGCCCTGCACGAAGCCCTGCTGCAATACAACGAGGAAGGCGGCCTGCCTGCCCGCCACCAGCGCTACAAAGACAACTGCCAGACCTTGCTCGACGGCATGGCGAAGATCGGCCTGCGAAGCTTCCTGCCCACCGAGATCCAAGCGCCGATCATCGTCACCTTCCACGCACCAAACAGCCCACGCTACCAGTTCAAGGACTTCTACGAACGGGTCAAGGCCAAGGGTTTCATCCTCTACCCCGGCAAGCTGACCCAAGTCGAGACCTTCCGCGTCGGCTGCATCGGCGTGGTCGGCGCGGCCGGCATGCAGGCCGCCGTGGACGCCGTGGCTGAAGTGCTGCGGGAAATGGAAGTGCTGGACATCTGACCCTCTGCCCACCGAATTGAAGGAAAACGCGCACATGAACTACAGCAACCCCACCCAGCTGCAAGCCGCCATCCTCGACTGGGCCGGTACCGTGGTCGATTTCGGCTCCTTCGCCCCAACGCAGATCTTCGTCGAAGCCTTCGCCGAGTTCGACGTACAGGTGTCCATCGAAGAAGCCCGTGGCCCGATGGGCATGGGCAAGTGGGACCATATCCGCACCCTGTGCGATGTGCCGGAGATCGCCGAGCGTTATCGCAAGGTGTTCGGCCGCACCCCGACCGACGATGACGTCACCGCCATCTACGAACGCTTCATGCCGTTGCAGATCGAGAAGATCGCCGTGCACTCGGCGCTGATTCCCGGCGCACTGGACACCTTGACCGGGCTGCGCAAGGACGGTTTGAAGATCGGCTCCTGCTCGGGCTACCCGAAGGTGGTGATGGACAAGGTGGTCGAGCTGGCCGCGCAGAACGGCTACGTGGCCGACCATGTAGTGGCCACCGACGAAACCCCTAACGGCCGCCCATGGCCGGCTCAGGCCCTGGCCAACGTGATCGCCCTGGGCATCGACGATGTGGCGGCGTGCGTGAAGGTCGACGACACCGTGCCGGGAATTCTCGAGGGGCGCCGCGCCGGGATGTGGACCGTGGCCCTGGTGTGCTCGGGCAATGCCCTGGGACTGACCTGGGAAGGTTACCGGGCGCTGAGCGCGGAAAAACTGGAAAGCGAGCGCAAGCGCATCCACGGGATGTTCGCAGCATCGCGGCCGCACTACCTGATCGACACCATCAATGAACTGCCCGAAGTGATCGCCGATATCAACCGGCGCCTGGCCAAGGGCGAGATGCCGCAAGCCGTTTGATCGCGGTACATGAGCGGTTCGCCGGCAAGCCGGCTCCTGCACGATACCCGTAGGAGCCGGCTTGCCGGCGAACCGCCCCTATCAGACCGCCCGGTTCAGCTTCACCCAGGACGCGAACTTGTCGATGAACGCCTGCAGGAACGGCCGGGTCTTGTCATTGAGCTTGCCGCTGTCGTCGAACAGCGTCGCCGCCCCGCCGATATACGCTTCGGGCATCTGCATGCACGGCATGTCGAGAAACACCAGAGACTGACGCAGCGCATGGTTGGCGCCGAACCCGCCGATGGCCCCCGGCGACACGCTGGCCACCGCCGTCGGCTTGCCGCTCCAGGCACTCTGGCCATAGGGCCGCGAACCCACGTCGATGGCGTTCTTCAGGCAGCCTGGCACCGAACGGTTGTATTCCGGGGTGACGAACAGCACCGCGTCGCTGCGGCGGATCTCGTCGCGAAAGTGCTTCCACGCCTCCGGCGCCTCGGGCTCGACATCCTCGTTGTACAACGGCAGGTCGCCAATCTCGACGATCCGCAGGGCAAGGCTGGACGGCGCCAGCTCAGACAGCGCGCGGGCCACCTTGCGGTTGTAGGAGTCCTTGCGCAAGCTGCCGACGACGACCGCTACCGAATAGACCTGGCTCATGGCGATAAACTTCCTGTGCTGGAAAAGGGACGTAACTAGTTATAGATGACCGTTCCTCGGCCCCCGGGATTTTTTTCCATCTGGCTGAAAACTTCCCACGCCTTTTGCTGGTCTATGGGTACAGACATTTCCTACACGTTTCCGAGGTTTCCACCCAAAATGGCAGCAGTAATGGTCGGCCAGTTCCACGCCCGCGACGCCGAAGGCCGTATCTACCCCGTTCACGAGTTCCAGGAGTCCACCCTCCAGGCCGACGGCAGCACCTTGGGCGCGCCCGTCACCACCTACCGGCTGGCCATCGGCGACCGCGTCAACCACCTGGGCGAGGACCGCTTCGAGCTGGCCCAGACCGGCGTCGAGATCATCCGCATTCCCTGACGCAATCCACCGTGTACAGCGCTGCGTCATGCTGCAGGCCGTGCACATCGGCGACAAAACCCGGGAAGCCTTCGTCGAAGGCCCGGGCGAATACCAGGTAGTCGATGATCGAGCGGGTCGCCTCGGTGAAACGCTCGCCTGGCATGATCAGCGGAATTCCCGGCGGATAAGGCACCAGCATTACCGCCGAAACCCGCCCCAGCAGTTGTTCGATCGGCACCGCCTCCACGTCCCCCTTCACCATCCGGTCATAGGCCTGGGCCGGGCTCATGGCCACTTCGGGTAGCCGCGTGAACAACCGTTTGAGTTGCTTGGCGGTGGCGTTGGTGCGGTAGCAAGCGTGCAACTGATCGCACAGGTCGCGCAGGCCCAGGCCCCAGTAGCGCAGTGGCTGCGCCGCCACCACGCTCGCCAGGCACTGATCGAGCGGTGTGTTGCCATCGTAATGGCGCTTGAACTCCAGCAATTCGGTGAGCAAGGTGCTCCACTTGCCCTTGGTGATGCCCATCGAGAACAGCACCAGGAAGCTGTAGAGGCCAGTCTTCTCCACCACCAGCCCGCGCTCCCAGAGGAACTTGCTGACCACCGCGGCCGGTATGCCCTGCTCGCCCAATTTTCCCCCGGCATCGAGCCCTGGCATCACCAGGGTTACCTTGAGCGGGTCGAGCAGCACGTAGTCGTCGGCCACCTCGCCAAAGCCATGCCAGTCGGCCCCCGGCTGCAACACCCAGTCCGCGGCCGCCAGGCGCTCGATGCCCTCGGTGGCCGGTGGCTGCCAGATGCTGAACCACCAGTCCTGCGCCGCAAGGTGCTGGCGCAGGTTGGCCAGGGCACGGCGAAAGCTCAGGGCCTCGTCGAACATCTCCTGCAGCAGCGAACGCCCGGCCGGCCCTTCCATCATGCTCGAGGCCACATCCAGCGAGGCGAGGATGCTGTACTGCGGCGAGGTGGAGATATGCATCATGAACGCTTCGTTGAAGCGGTCGCGGTCCAGTTGGCGGGCCGCGCCATCCTGCACATGGATCATCGACGCCTGGCTGAACGCGGCCAGCAGCTTGTGGGTGGAGTGGGTGCTGAACAGCAGCGGGTCGTGCGCCGCCCGCGGCGTGCCCATGGCATAGCGGCCGTCGAAAAAATCATGGAAGGCGGCATAGGCGAACCAGGCTTCATCGAAATGCAACACCTCTACGCTGGCGCCCAGGGCCTGCTTGATCAGCCCGGCGTGGTAGCACAGGCCGTCGTAGGTGGAATTGGTGACCACGGCCAGCTTGATCCTCGGCGTGCGCCCCTGGGCCAGCGGGTGGGCCTGGACCTTCGCCTGGATCGACGCCGGGCTGAATTCACTGAGCGGGATCGGCCCGATGATCCCCAGCTCGTTGCGCTCAGGGCACAGGTAGATCGGAATCGCCCCGGTCATGATGATCGCGTGCACCACCGACTTGTGGCAGTTGCGGTCAACCAGTACCAGGTCGTCGCGCCCGACCATCGCGTGCCAGACGATCTTGTTGGCGGTGGAGGTGCCATTGATGACGAAGAACGTGTGGTCGGCGCCGAAGTTGCGCGCGGCGCGTGCCTCGGCTTCGGCCAGGGGGCCGGTGTGGTCGAGCAGCGAGCCCAGCTCCGGCACGGACACCGACAGGTCCGAACGCAGGGTGTTCTCACCGAAAAACTGGTGGAACGCCTGCCCCACCGGGCTCTTGCGGTAGGCCACGCCACCACCGTGGCCTGGGGTGTGCCAGGAGTAGTTGGACTGTGCGGTGTGCTGCACCAACGCCTTGAAGAACGGCGGCAGCAGCCCGTCGAGGTAGTTGTGCGCGGCCCGCGCCACCTGGCGGGCAAGAAAGGGCACGGTGTCTTCGAACAGGTAGAGGATGCCGCGCAGCTGGTTGAGCTCGCCCATGGCTTCGGCGGGGGCGTTTTCCAGGGTGACCTGCTCGCCCAGGGCGAAGATCGGCAGGTTGGGCGCACGCAAGCGAGCCAGGCGGATCAGCTCGGCCATGTTCTGCAGCAAGTGAGAATTGTCACCAGCGCCTTCGGCGGCGATCAGCATGCAGGCCAGGCCGTGGTGAGTGGCGGCGACCAGGCGGGCTTCAGCCTGGTCGGCGGCGGCGAGGATGGCGAAGCCGTCCTGGGCCAGTTCATCGGCGATGCCGCGCACCCGCTCGCCGGCGACGCTGTCGGCCTTGATGGCCCGGTGGACGATCAGTATGGGGAACTTGAGGTCCTTGTACATCGGGCGGCTACCTCTGCGGGGGCTTTTCCCACAGGGTAGTTGATCAAGCCCATTCGCCAGGGCCCTACGAGCCCTCTGTAGGAGCCGGCTTGCCGGCGAAAGGGCCCGCACTGCGTTCACATCAACTGGCGGCAGGCTCGGTCAATGCCTGCCACATCGCCGGCCCACCCGCCGACTTGGCGATGGCCGCCAACCGTTCGGCGTGAGCTTCCAGTTCTTCCTCATTGGCCATGATCACCCGCCCGGCCGCACGCCCGGTAATCCGTCGGATCTCGCTGCCCGTGCCACCCTGCCCATCCTCGCTCTGCGCGCCATCGCCCGCCAGCGACAGGCTGGTCTGCCCGCCGGTCATCGCCAGGTAGACGTCGGCCAGCAGTTCCGAGTCGAGCAATGCGCCGTGCAGCTCACGGCCGGAGTTGTCGATACCGTAGCGTTTGCACAACGCGTCGAGGCTGTTGCGCTGCCCCGGATGGCGCGAGCGCGCCATCATCAGGGTGTCGAGGATGCTGCAGTGCTGCGAGATGTCGGCGCGATCGTGCTGGCCCAGCAGGGCGAACTCGTTGTTGATGAAACCGACGTCGAACGCCGCGTTGTGGATGACCAGGGTGGCGCCTTCGATGAACTCGAAGAACTCCTGGGCTACGTCGCCGAAGCGCGGCTTGCCGACCAGGAAGGCGTCGGTGATGCCGTGGACGCCGATGGCGCCCTCGTCGCTCTCGCGGTCTGGTTGCAGGTAGACGTGGAAGTGCCGCCCGGTCAGGCGCCGGCCCATGACCTCGACGCAACCGATCTCGATGATGCGGTGGCCATCACCCACCGGCATACCGGTGGTTTCGGTATCGAGAATGACCAGCCGTTGATCTTGCTGCTGCTCCACGGGGTGACTCCAACTTTGCGCTGCTTGAATATGGCGCGGGAGTATACCGGAATCGGGGCCGCTTTGCGGCCCATCGCGGCTGAAGCCGCTCCTACAGAGGCCGCGCGGAACCGGGTAGGAGCGGCTTCAGCCGCGATGGGCTGCACCGCAGCCCCAATCGGATCAACGCTGCGCCCGAACCTCGTCGACCCCACGGTTGGCCAACTGGTCGGCCCGCTCGTTACCCGGGTGGCCGATATGCCCGCGCACCCACTTCCAGGTCACCTTGTGCCGGTTGACCTGTTCATCGAGGGCCATCCACAGGTCGGCGTTCTTCACCGGCTCCTTCGCGGCGGTCTTCCAGCCACGCTTCTTCCAGTTGACCATCCACTCGTTGATGCCCTTCATCACGTACTGCGAGTCGGTGGTCAGCACCACCTCGCACTCGCGCTTGAGCGCCTTCAGGCCTTCGATCGCGGCCATCAGTTCCATGCGGTTGTTGGTTGTTTCGCGCTCGCCGCCCCACAGCTCCTTCTCGACGCCCTTGAAAACCATCAGCACACCCCAGCCACCCGGGCCAGGGTTGCCCTTGCAGGCACCATCGGTGTAGATCTCGACGCTATCGCTCATGTACCACTCATGTTCAGTGCTTGTCAGTATCGGGATTGCTGGCCGTGCGGTTGACCTTGGCCAGCGGCAACGGCAGCAGCTTGCCCATGGGCTCGCGGCGCTCCAGGCGCAGGGGCCGCAGGCCGACCACCATCTTGCGCGCCACCAGCAGGTAGACGCCGCCACCGGCGCTCTGCCAGCCCCCAGCCACCCGCTCCCAACCGGCCAGGCGCTGCTGCCAGGCGGGCGAGGCAAGCGGCGGACGATAACACCCGAAACGGCGTTTCTCCAGCGCGAAGCCCAGCAGGTTGAGCCAGTCGCCGACCCGCGACGGCGAGATGCAACGGGCCTTGCGCAAGGCACCATGGCTGAAGAGGTGGCGAATGCCCCAACCGCTCCAGGGGTTGATCCCGACGATCAGCAGGTGCCCGCCCGGGCGCACGGCGCTGGCCGCTTCGCGCAGCAGCCCGTGGGGTGAAAGGCTGAAATCCAGGCCATGCTGCAACACCACCACGTCGGCGGCGTGCTCCGAGAGCGGCCAAGCCTGCTCCTCGCAGACGATCTCCACCCCCGGCAGCGGCGCCCCCAGGCGCACATTGCGCTGCACCTGCGGGGCGCTGGGCGGGGGTTCGGCGCAAGAGCCGTAGTGCACGAGGTAACCGCCGAAGAAACGCCGCAGCTCTTCTTCGAGCAACTTTTCCTCTTCCTTGAGCATCAACTGCCCAAGAGGGCCCTCGAACCAGTCGCGGGCCAGGCTGATCAGTTCGACCCAGTCGGGGTCGGCCTGGGCAAAGGCTTGGTCGGTCATTGCGTTCTCCCTCGAAGGTTCTCCGGCCGCGCCATCGCGGCTAAGATGCCCTCAATGTCCAGGCTTGGCGAATCCGCACCATGATACAGATCGACGCCCTACCCGCTTTCTCCGACAACTACATCTGGTTGTTACAGGATACTGCCAATCGCCGCTGCGCGGTGGTCGACCCCGGCGACGCCGCCCCGGTGCTCGATTGGCTGGGCAAGCATCCCGGCTGGGTGCTGGAAGCAATCCTGGTCACCCACCATCACCACGACCACGTCGGTGGCGTCGAGGCCCTGAAGCAGGCCACCGGCGCCCAAGTGTTCGGCCCGGCCAACGAGCGCATTCCGGCCCGCAATGTCGCCCTCGAGGACGGCGCCCAGGCGCACGTGCTGGGCCTGGCGTTCGACGTCCTGGCCATGCCAGGCCACACCCTCGGGCACATCGCCTATTACACTGCGCAATCGACCACGCCGCTACTGTTCAGTGGCGACACCCTGTTCGCCGCCGGCTGCGGGCGCCTGTTCGAGGGCACCCCGGAGCAGATGCACCATTCGCTGCAGCGCCTGGCCGCCCTGCCCGAGCAGACCCAGGTGTACTGCGCCCACGAGTACACCCTGAGCAACCTGCGCTTTGCCAAGGCCGTCGAGCCGCACAGCGAGCCCGTGCAACAACGCTTCGAAGCGGTCACCCGACTGCGTGCCGAGAACCGCATCAGCCTGCCTTCGACCATCGGTATCGAACGCCAGACGAATCCATTTCTTCGCACAGCTGAAACATCCGTTAAACAAAAAGCAGACGAATGGAAGGGGCATTCCAACCCCACCCAAGCCTCTGTTTTTGCTGCCTTGAGGTCTTGGAAAGACGTCTTTTGATAACCTCAAGATATATCGCGCCATGAGCGCAAAGGTTGACCAGGCCGGGGCCGGTTTTTAGAATCGCCGAACTTTTTTGCCCGGATACCCGTCCCAGCCGATGTCTTCCCGTAGCCGCAGAACCTCTCATTCGGTCGCTTTGACGCGACTGGCCCAGATCAGTGCACTGGCGCTGGCCGCCACCCTGGTCGGCTGCCAGAGCACCCGTCAGCTCGACGAAGCAGACAGCGTTCGCGCGCACAACTACCAGGCGCGGATCAAGCACAAACCCGCGCCGCTGGTGGTCAAACCGAAGGAGCAGGCACCGCCGCAGGACGTCTGGGAGCGCATGCGCCAGGGCTTCGCCCTGCAGGACGGCATCGACGTCAACCCGCGTATCGAGCAGCAGCGCCTGTGGTTCGCCAGCAACCCGTCGTTCCTCGAGAACGCCGGCGAGCGTGGCAGCCTCTACCTGCACTATATCGTCGAGCGCCTCGAAGAACGCGACATGCCGCTGGAGCTCGCGCTGCTGCCGGCCATCGAGAGCGCCTACAACCCGATGGCCTACTCGCGCGCGCATGCCGCCGGCATGTGGCAGTTCATCCCGTCCACCGGGCGCCACTTCAACCTGCGCCAGACGAATTTCTACGACGGCCGCCGCGACATCACCGCGTCGACCAACGCCGCGCTGGACTACCTGAACCGCCTGCACGACATGTTCAACGGCGACTGGCTGCTCGCCCTGGCGGCCTACAACGCCGGCGAAGGTACTGTCAGCCGCGCCATCGAGCGCAACGAGCGCCTGGGCCTGCCCACCGACTACTGGAACCTGCCGCTGCCGCAGGAAACCCGCGACTACGTGCCCAAGCTGCTGGCCCTGTCGCAGGTGGTCAGCACGCCTGACGCCTATGGCATCAACCTGAACCCGATCGCCAACGAGCCCTACTTCGAAGCCGTCGCCATCAACGACCGCCTCGACCTGTCGCGCGTGGCGGCCTTCGCCGACATCGACGAAGACGAGCTGATCCAGCTCAACCCCGCGTTCAAGAAACGCATGACCGTGGACGGCCCGCAGCAACTGCTGGTACCGACCGCCAAGGCGCAACTGCTGACCGACCGCATGTCCAACCTCAAGCCCGAGGAATTGGTCAGCCTGCAACCGAACAAGGCCGTGTTCCAGGCCGCGCTGGCTGAGAACAAAGCGCCGGCTTCGCGCAGCTACCGGGTCAAGCGTGGCGACAACCTGGGCAGCATCGCCAAGGCCAACCGCGTGGCGGTCAAGGACATCCAGCGCTGGAACCGCCTGTCTGGCAAGAACGTGAAAGTCGGCCAGGTGCTCGCCCTGCGCGGCGGCAACGCACCAAGCCCAGCAGCCAACCGCAGCGCCGATTCGAAACAGCGCGCCACCCAGTACAAGGTGCGCCAGGGCGATTCGTACTACCTCGTCGCCAAGCGTTTCAATGTCGAGATGAAGCACCTCAAGCGCTGGAACCCGCGCAGCGGGCATGCCCTCAAGCCGGGCCAGACCCTGACCGTCTACCTGTCGCATTGATCGGAATGTTCGCCGGCAAGCCGGCTCCTACGGCACGGCGACCGCCGTTTTACCTGTAGGAGCCGGCTTGCCGGCGATGGGGCGCAAAGCGCCCCCAAACCACGCCCCTGCCAAGCTCGCCCCGCAATAGGGAACGACTCTTTTTCGAGCCTGTACAAGCTGTTACTGTACCCCGACCAAGCCCAACGCCCTCTGGATCGGATGCCGACGTGATACGTCCCCTCCTGCTGTCTCTCAGCCTGGCCTTGAGCTTCCCCGCCGTCGCGATGGTGAGCGAAAGCCACGGATACGCGCAGTTCGGCACGCTCAAGTACCCAGCCACCTTCACCCACTTCGACTGGGTCAACCCGCAAGCCCCGAAAGGCGGCACCTTGCGGGCCATGGCGTTCGGCACCTTCGACACGCTCAACCCCTACACTTTCAAGGGCTCGAGCCCGGTCACCACGCCCAATTTCCTGCAGTACGGCATCAGCGAGCTGAACGAGACGCTGATGGTCGGCACCGGAATGTACGACCCCTCCGGCGACGAACCCACCTCCAGCTACGGCCTGATCGCCCGCTCCGTCGAGTACAGCGAGGACCGCAGCTGGGTGGTGTTCAACCTGCGCCCTGAAGCGCGCTTCCATGACGGCACGCCGATTACCTCGGCCGACGTCGCCTTCAGCTACCGCACCCTGCTCAAGGACGGCCACCCGATCTACCGCACCAACCTGCAGGAAGTGGCCCGGGTCGACATCCTCAACCCGCTGCGCATTCGCTTCGTGTTCAAGCGCGCCGGCAACCCGCTGCTGATCCTGCGCCTGGGCGAGATGCCGGTGCTGCCCAAGCACTACTGGGCAAAGCGCGACTTCAAGGCCACCACCTTCGAACCGCCACTGGGCAGCGGCCCCTACCGCATCACCGAAGTACAGCCCGGCCGGCGCGTGGTGTTCGAACGGGTGAAGGACTACTGGGGCAAGGACCTGGCCGTGAACCGCGGCAAGTACAACTTCAACCGCGTCGAGTACGAGTTCTACCGCGACACCACCGTGGCCTTCGAAGCCTTCAAGGCCGGTGAGTTCGACATCTACATCGAGCACCAGGCGAAGAACTGGGCCAACGGCTACACCTTCCCCGCCGTGCGCCGGGGCGAGGTGATCAAGGCGCAGATCCCGCACCAGATCCCCACGCAAACCCAAGGCCTGTTCATGAACAGCCGCCGCGCCGCCTTCAGCGACCCACGGGTACGCCAGGCGCTGGGCCTGATGCTCGACTTCGAGTGGACCAACCGCGCCCTGTTCAACGGTGCCTACCGGCGCGCCACCAGCTACTACCCCAACAGCGAGTTCACCGCCAGCGGCCTGCCCACCGGCAAGGAGTGGCTGCTGCTCAAGCCGTTCCGCGACCAGTTGCCGGAAAAACTGTTCACCCAGCCCTACCAGGTCAGCCACACCGACGGCAGCGGCATCAGCCGCCCGGCCCTGCGCCAGGCCCTCGGCCTGTTCGCCCAGGCCGGCTGGAAGCTCAACGGCCAGCGCCTGGTGGACGGCAAGGGCCAGCAGTTCCGCATGGAGCTGCTGTTGGTGAACCCCAACCTCGAACGCATCCTGCAACCTTATGTCGAAAATCTGGCCAGCATCGGCATCGATGCGCGCTTGCGCACCGTCGACCGCGCCCAGTACAAACAACGGCTCGACCAGTTCGATTTCGACATGATCCTGATGACCCTGAACCAGACCCTGAGCCCGGGCCTCGAGCAATGGTTGTACTTCCACTCCAGCCAAGCCGCCACCAAGGGCAGCAAGAACTATGCTGGCGTGAAGGACCCAGTGGTCGACCACCTGCTCGACACCCTGCTCGCCGCCCGCAGCCGCGATGACCAGATCGCCGCCGCGCGCGCCCTGGACCGCGTGCTCTCATGGCAGTACTACATGATCCCCAACTGGTACCTCGACAATCACCGCCTGGCCTACCGCAACCGGTTCGCCTTCGTCACCACGCCGCCCTACACCCTCGGGTTGAACAGCTGGTGGATCAAGAAGACTTCGGAGAAAGCCAAATGACGCCCACCCTGCGCCGCCTGGCCGCCAGCCTGCTGCTGGCCTGCCTCACGCTCCCGGCCGTGGCCGCCCCGCAACACGCCCTGACCCTGTACGGCGAGGCGCCAAAATACCCGGCCAACTTCCAGCACTTCGACTTCGTCAACCCCGACGCGCCCAAGGGCGGCACCTTCCGCCAGTCCAGCTTCGGCGGCTTCGACAGCCTCAACCCGTTCATCAACAAGGGCGTGCCCGCCGACAACGTCGGCAGCATCTACGACACCCTGATGCGCCAGAGCCTGGACGAGCCCTTCACCGAGTACGGCCTGGTGGCCGGCAAGATCGAGAAGGCCCCCGACAACAGCTGGGTGCGCTTCTACCTGCGCCCCGAGGCGCGCTTCCACGACGGCCACCCGATGCGCGCCGAAGACGTGGTGTTCACCTTCAACGCCCTGATCAAGGACGGCGCGCCGCTGTACCGCCAGTACTACGCCGACGTCGCCGAAGTGGTCGCCGAAGACCCGCTCAAGGTGCTGTTCAAGTTCAAGCACACCAACAACCGCGAACTGCCGCTGATCCTCGGCCAGCTGCCGGTGCTGCCCAAGCACTGGTATGCAAACCGCGACTTCAACCGCGGCAACCTGGAAATCCCGCTGGGCAGTGGCCCGTACAAGGTCGCCGAGGTGAAGGCCGGCCGCTCGATCCGCTACGAGCGGGTGAAGGACTACTGGGCCAAGGACCTGCCGATCAACCGCGGCTTCTACAACTTCGATGTGATGACCTTCGACTCGTACCGCGACAACACCGTCGCCCTCGAAGCGCTCAAGGCCGGCCAGTTCGACTACGCCCTGGAAGTCAGCGCGAAGAACTGGGCCACCGCCTACGACGTGCCCGCCGTGCGCGACGGCCGGCTGATCAAGGAAGAGATCCCCAACGGCAACCCGGTGGGCATGCAGGGCTTCATCTTCAACCTGCGCAAACCCATGTTCCAGGACGCCCGCGTGCGCCACGCCATCAGCCTGCTGATGGACTTCGAGTGGACCAACAAGCAGCTGTTCAACGGCGCCTACACCCGCACCGGCAGCTACTTCGAGAACTCCGAGATGGCCGCCAGCGGCCTGCCCACGCCCGCCGAGCTGAAGATCCTCGAACCGCTGCGCGGCAAGGTGCCCGATGAGGTGTTCAACGACGCCTTCCACAACCCCGTCACCGACGGCAGCGGCATGATCCGCGACCAGCAGCGCCAAGCGTACAAACTGCTGCAGGAAGCCGGCTGGAAGATCGTCGACGACAAGATGGTCGACAAGGACGGCAAACCGCTGACTATCGAGTTCCTGCTGGCCCAGACCCAGTTCGAGCGCGTGCTGCTGCCGTTCAAGCGCAACCTCGCGGACCTGGGCATCAACCTCGAGATCCGCCGCGTGGACGTGTCGCAGTACATCACTCGCCTGCGCTCGCGGGACTACGACATGATCGTCGGCGGCTTCGCGCAATCGAACTCGCCCGGCAACGAGCAGCGTGAATACTGGAACAGCGCCGCCGCCGACAACCCCGGCAGCCGCAACTTCATCGGCCTGCGCGACCCCGCCATCGACCAACTGGTTGAAGAACTGATCAACGCCGATTCGCGCCAGAGCCTGGTCGACCACTGCCGCGCCCTGGACCGGGTGCTGCTGTGGGGCTACTACGTGATCCCCAACTGGCACATCAAGACCTCCCGCGTGGCCTACTGGAACCACATCGGCCACCCGGAGAAGTCGCCCAAGTACGACATCGGCATCGACACCTGGTGGATCAAACCCAACGTGACGCCCGCCGTCACCGCCGCCCCCGTGACGGAAGAGGCCCACTGACATGCTGGCCTATATCCTGCGGCGCCTGCTGCTGATCATCCCGACCCTGTTCGGCATCCTCATCATCAACTTCATCATCGTCCAGGCCGCCCCTGGTGGCCCGGTCGAACAAATGATCGCCAAGCTCGAAGGCTTCGAAGGCGCCACCAGCCGCATCGCCGGCGGCGGTGCCGAGGTCTCGGTGGCCGGCTCCAACTACCGCGGCGCGCAAGGCCTGGACCCGGCGCTGATCGCCGAGATCGAGCGCATGTACGGCTTCGACAAGTCGGCGCCCGAGCGGCTGTGGATCATGGTCAAGAACTACGCCCAGCTGGACTTCGGCAACAGCTTCTTCCGCGACGCCAAGGTTATCGACCTGATCGCCGAGAAGATGCCCGTGTCCATTTCGCTAGGGCTATGGAGCACGCTGATCATGTACCTGGTGTCGATCCCCCTGGGGATCGCCAAGGCCGTGCGCCACGGCAGCCATTTCGACGTGTGGACCAGCTCGGCGATCATCGTCGGCTACGCCATCCCCGCGTTCCTCTTCGCCATCCTGCTGATCGTGCTGTTCGCCGGCGGCAGCTACTTCGACTGGTTCCCGCTGCGCGGGCTGACCTCCAACAACTTCGACGAGCTGAGCACCACCGGCAAGGTGCTCGACTACTTCTGGCACCTGGTGCTGCCGATCACCGCGCTGGTGATCGGCAACTTCGCCACCATGACCCTGCTGACCAAGAACAGCTTCCTCGACGAAATCAACAAGCAGTACGTGGTTACCGCCAAGGCCAAGGGCCTGAGCCGCACCCGCGTGCTGTACGGCCATGTGTTCCGCAACGCCATGCTGCTGGTGATCGCCGGCTTCCCTTCGGCGTTCATCGGCATCTTCTTCACCGGCTCCCTGCTGATCGAGGTGATCTTCAGCCTCGACGGCCTGGGCCTGATGAGTTTCGAAGCGGCGATCAACCGCGACTACCCGGTGGTGTTCGGCACCTTGTTCATCTTCACCCTGCTCGGGCTGGTGGTGAAGCTGATCGGCGACCTCACCTACACCCTGGTCGATCCACGCATCGACTTCGCCAGCCGGGAGCACTGACATGGCCCTGTCCCCCCTCAATCGCCGGCGCTTCGAGCGCTTCAAGGCCAACCGCCGCGGCTGGTGGTCGCTGTGGATCTTCCTGGTGCTGTTCGTGCTGAGCCTGGGCGCCGAGTTCATCGCCAACGACAAGCCGATTGCCGTGCGCTACGACGGCGAGTGGTACTTCCCCGCCTTCAAGCGCTACCCCGAGACGACGTTCGGCGGCGAGTTCCCGCTGGAGGCCAACTACAAGAGCCCATACATCCGCGAGCTGCTGGAGAAAAAGGACGCCTTCGTGCTGTGGGCGCCGATCCCCTACAGCTACCAGAGCATCAACTACGACCTGAAGGTGCCTGCCCCCGCGCCGCCCTCCACCGACAACCTGCTGGGCACCGACGACCAGGGCCGCGACGTGCTGGCACGGGTGATCTATGGCTTCCGTATCTCGGTGCTGTTCGCCCTGACGCTGACCATTGCCAGCTCCATCGTCGGCGTGATCGCCGGCGCCTTGCAGGGCTTCTATGGCGGCTGGGTCGACCTGGCCGGCCAGCGCTTTTTGGAGATCTGGTCCGGCCTGCCTGTGCTGTACCTGCTGATCATCCTTGCCAGCTTCGTGCAGCCCAACTTCTGGTGGTTGCTGGGCATCATGCTGCTGTTCTCGTGGATGAGCCTGGTGGACGTGGTGCGCGCCGAGTTCCTCCGTGGGCGCAACCTCGAGTACGTGCGCGCCGCCCGCGCGCTCGGCATGCGCAACGGCCCGATCATGTTCCGCCACATCCTGCCCAACGCCATGATCTCGACCATGACCTTCATGCCGTTCATCCTCACCGGCGCCATCGGCACCCTCACCGCCCTGGACTTCCTCGGTTTCGGCCTCCCCGCCGGTTCGCCGTCGCTGGGCGAACTGGTCGCCCAGGGCAAGTCCAACCTGCAAGCCCCCTGGCTGGGCATCAGCGCCTTCGCCGTGCTGGCGGTGATGCTGAGCCTGCTGGTATTCATCGGCGAATCCGCCCGCGACGCCTTCGACCCGAGGAAATGACATGAGCCAAGACACCCTGATCGAAGTCCGCGACCTGGCGGTGGAGTTCGTCACTGGCGAGCAGGTCAACCGCGTGGTCGACGGCATCAGCTTCGACATCCGCAAGGGCGAGACCCTGGCTCTGGTGGGCGAAAGCGGCTCGGGTAAGTCGGTGACCGCGCATTCGATTTTGCGCCTGCTGCCCTACCCACTGGCGCGGCATCCTTCCGGCACCATCCAGTACGGCGGCAAGGACCTGCTGCACCTGGGCGAGAAGCCCATGCAGCGGATTCGCGGCAACCGCATCGCGATGATCTTCCAGGAGCCGATGACCTCGCTGAACCCGCTGCACAGCATCGAGAAGCAGATCAACGAGATCCTGTTGCTGCACAAGGGGCTGACCGGCAAGGCCGCCACTGCGCGCACGCTGGAGCTGCTGGAGCTGGTTGGTATTCCCGAGCCCCAAAAGCGTCTGAAAGCCCTGCCCCATGAACTGTCCGGTGGCCAGCGCCAGCGGGTGATGATCGCCATGGCCCTGGCCAACGAGCCCGAACTGCTGATTGCCGACGAGCCAACCACGGCGCTCGACGTGACCGTGCAGTTGAAGATCCTCGACCTGCTCAAGGAGCTGCAGGCGCGCCTCGGCATGGCCCTGCTGTTGATCAGCCACGACCTCAACCTGGTGCGCCGTATCGCCCACCGCGTGTGCGTGATGCAGTGCGGCAAGATCGTCGAGCAGGCCGATTGCGCCACGTTGTTCAGCAAGCCGCAGCATCCATATACGCAGATGCTGATCAACGCCGAGCCCAGTGGCGCGCCCGCCGCGAACGCCGAAGGAGCGCCGTTGCTGGAGGTCAAGGATCTGAAGGTGTGGTTCCCGATCAAGAAGGGGCTGCTGCGCCGGACCGTGGACCATGTGAAGGCGGTGGATGGAGTGAACTTCAGCCTGCCCCAGGGGCAGACGCTGGGGATTGTTGGCGAGAGTGGGTCGGGCAAGTCCACCTTGGGGTTGGCCATCTTGCGGTTGATTTCCAGCCAGGGTGGGATTCGCTTCCGTGGGCAGAGTCTTGAAGGGCTGAACCAGAAAGCCGTGCGACCGCTGCGGCGGGAGATGCAGGTGGTGTTTCAGGATCCCTTTGGCAGCTTGAGCCCGCGCATGTGCGTGGCGGATATCGTTGGCGAGGGGTTACGGATTCACAAGATCGGTACACCGGCTGAGCAAGAAGCGGCAATTATTGCGGCGTTGGAGGAAGTGGGGCTGGATCCGAGGACGCGGCATCGGTATCCCCATGAGTTTTCTGGGGGGCAGCGGCAGCGGATTGCGATTGCTCGGGCGTTGGTGTTGAAGCCCGCGCTGATTTTGCTGGATGAGCCGACTTCGGCGCTGGATCGGACGGTGCAGCGGCAGGTGGTGGAGCTTTTGCGGAATTTGCAGGTTAAGTACAACCTCACCTACCTGTTCATCAGCCATGACCTGGCGGTGGTCAAGGCGTTGAGTCATCAGTTGATGGTGATCAAGCATGGGCAGGTGGTGGAACAGGGGGATGCGGGGGCTATATTTCAGGAGCCGAAGCATGGGTATACGAGGCAGTTGTTGGAGGCGGCGTTTTTGGAAGTGAATGCGACCGCCAAGGGGGCATGATGAACAAGAAAGACACCGCACGTGGCTCAACCATCGTCGACACCATACGATCGGACTCTTTGAAAAGCATAGGCAAAGACTATGCAGAGATCGGGTTAGACTCCGCACTTGAGTCGGGCATCCTTCGAGACATCCCGATTGTGAACACCGTTGTTGGATTGTTCAGCTTTGCAGGCACGATAAGAGACTCCCTGCTTACTTCAAAAATAATCAGATTTATCAATCAGCTATCCGAGCTTTCAACCAAAGAGCGGATAGCAATGACAGACAAACTGAATGAAGATGACAAATTCGCTGGGAAAGCTGGCTCCGTCATCATTGAAGTTCTAGACAGAATGGAAAGCGCAAAAAAGCCGGAAATTGCCGCCAAAGCATTTTCAGCTTATGCGAAAGATGAAATTTCATTCGAAGAGCTTCGACGCATCTTGTTTGCCCTCGAGCGACTCCCATCATTCGATTTTGACAAGCTAATACCATTTTCCAAGGCAACGATTCAAGAATCAGTAAAAATGGATGAATCCCTCTTGCTTACATTCGTAAACGCCGGACTAGGAAAAAACAACGGCGGCTTCGATGGAGGTGCAATAATTCCAACCAACCTTTGCAAACTATTGGTAAAGCTGAACATATTTACTTGAACCATACAAAGATCAGGCATACTGCAAATCCACATAAAAACAACATAAATCAGACTTACCCTCTTCCTTGTAGTCCATTTCCCAAATATCCTCTCAACGCCTTTTTTTCGTTGCGGCCACCCTGGCATCCGCCTAGTCTCAGCAAGTCGCTGAAATCAGCGATCGACTTTGACAGGTCGCAACGGTATTAAGCATACGGCTAGCCCTCAATGGTAGCTGTACGTGCGGGCACGCTTGCGTGCGCCGGAACTTTGCTTATTCCGCCGGTCTGTCAACCCACGTACAGCTGCCACCCTTCTGTTTGACAGCAGAAAGGTGGCAGTCCCAATAAGGAATAAGAAGATGCTAAAGATAGTCCCCGATCCACCCCACAACCACCACTCCCTCGAAGACACCATCATCCAGGCCACCGAATACGCCCTGTGCGCGCAGACCGTGGCGCATCACGCCCTG
>NZ_JAMSHW010000033.1:0-50954 GCF_023757525.1 Pseudomonas sp. MWU13-3659
AAATCAGATACTTAGAAAGCACGCATATCCATTTGGGTGTTCTTTTCAACTTGAACCATTCAAAAGTTGCGCAACTTCTTGCGCAGTGGTGGCAAAAAGTTGCGCAGTTGGCTGTACATGACGAATACCAAGGCCTGCATCGAACTATCCACACACTTATCCACATTTGAGTGCGCAACTTCTTGCACAGTTGACCGGAAAGTCAAAAACAAAAAAACGGTGGAAGCAATAGCGTTGTGTTGAGTGGGCCGGCCTCTTCGCCAGCAAGCTGGCTCCTACAGGTACGGTGCTGGGGCTGGGTACCTGTAGGAGCCGGCTTGCCGGCGAACCCAGACGACACCGACCGCCATAAGAAGCAACCGTTGACTAGCCTGTTGCCATGCCTGTGCACGAACCTCCCACGCCAGGCATTGTCCCTATGACCGAAGCCACGCTTCACACCACGACCTTCGCAGGTGGGTTTGCCATCGCGCTTGTGTCATCATGCTCCGACCGCCGGTTAGCCCTTCTAAAGCCTTCTATGAACAGACCCTACGCATTGCTGCTTGCCTTCGCCCTGCTCCAGGGCTGCCAAAGCCTGGCCCCGCAGAAGACGGACGACCAACCGCCCGCCGCCAACGCCGGCAAGAGCGCGGAAAAGCCCGTGGTGTATGGTTCGTTCACCCAAGACACGCTCTACAGCCTGCTGGTGGCCGAGCTGGCCGGCCAGCGCAACCGCTTCGACATCGCCCTGGCCAACTACGCCGACCAGGCGCAGAAAACCCAAGACCCTGGCGTCTCCGAGCGCGCCTACCGCATCGCCGAATACCTCGGCGCCGACGAGCCGGCCCTGGACAGCGCGCTGATCTGGGCCCGCAACGACCCGCAGAGCCTCGACGCCCAGCGCGCCGCGGCCATCCAGCTGGCCCGCGCCGGGCGCTACGACGACTCCATGGCGTACATGGAGAAAGTGCTGCAGGGCAAGGGCGACACCCACTTCGACTTCCTCGCGCTGTCCGCCGCCGAAACCGACCAGGCCACCCGTGACGGCCTGATGCAGAGCTTCGACCGCCTGCTGGTGAAGTACCCCGACAACGGCCAGCTGGTGTTCGGCAAGGCGCTGCTGCTGAACCAGGACGACAAGCCCGAACAGGCTCTTGAACTGCTGGAAAGCCACCCGGCGCAGAACGGCGAGATCGCTCCGATTCTGCTGCGCGCCCGCCTGCTGCAAGGGCTGGACCGTGGCCCGGAAGCGCTGCCGCTGCTGCGCGGGGCGATCCGCGACAACCCCGACGACAAGCGCCTGCACCTCACGTATGCGCGCACCCTGGTTGAGCAGGACCGCATCAACGATGCCAAGGCCGAGTTCGAAAGCCTGCTGCAGCAGTACCCGGAAGACGACGAGATCCGCTATTCCCTGGCCCTGGTGTGCCTGGAAACCAAGCAGTGGGATGAAGCCGAAGGCTACCTGCAGGAAATGGTCGAGCGCGACGCCAACACCGACGCCGCCCACCTGAACCTTGGGCGCATCCGCGAGGAGCGCCACCAGCCGGCTGCCGCCCTGCGCGAATACGCCTTGGTCGGCGCAGGCCCGGATTACCTGCCGGCGCAACTGCGCCAGGCCGACATCCTCATCGCCAATGGCCGCAGCGCGGAGGCCTCGCGCCTGCTCGCCGAAGCCCGCGAGGCGCAGCCCGACTACGCCATCCAGCTGTACCTGATCGAAGCCGAAAGCCTGGGCAACAATGGCAAGGAGGCCCAGGCCGCGCAGGTGCTGGAGCAGGCGATCAAGCGCTACCCGGACGACCTCAACCTGCTCTACACCCGCGCCATGCTCGCCGAGAAGCGCAATGACTTGGGGCAGATGGAAAAAGACCTGCGCGCCATCATTGCCCGCGAGCCGGAAAACGCCATGGCCCTCAACGCCCTGGGCTACACCCTGGCCGACCGCACCACCCGCTACACCGAGGCGAAAGCCCTGATCGACAAGGCCCACCAGCTGACCCCGGACGACCCGGCGGTGCTCGACAGCCTGGGCTGGGTCGCCTACCGCATGGGCAACCTCGACGAAGCCGAGCGCCAACTGCGCCAGGCCTTCGAACGCTTCCCCGACCATGAAGTCGCCGCCCACCTGGGCGAAGTGCTGTGGGCCAACGGCAAGCGCCGCGAAGCCCGCCAGGTCTGGGGCAAGGGCTTCGAGGCCCAACCCGACAGCCCCATCCTGCGCAAGACCCTCCTGCGCCTGACCGGATCCGAGAGCCTGTAAACCATGTTCCTGCGTCATTGCATCACCTTCACCCTCATCGCCCTGCTCGCCGGCTGCGCCGGCTTCGGTAGCAAGGAAGCCGTGCAAGGCCAGGGCAACCCGCAACTGTGGCGCCAGCACAAGCAACAGTTGAGCAGCCTCGACGGCTGGCAGATCAACGGCAAGGTCGGCATCCGCGCGCCCCGCGACTCGGGCAGCGGCACGCTGTTCTGGCTGCAGCGCCAGGACTACTACGACATCCGCCTGGCCGGCCCGCTCGGCCGTGGTGCCGCGCGCCTGACCGGCCGCCCCGGCGGGGTGATGCTGGAGGTGGCCAACCAGGGCCGCTTCGAAGCCGACAGCCCCGAAGCCCTGCTGGAAGAACAGCTCGGCTGGCGCCTGCCGGTGTCGCACCTGGTCTGGTGGGTGCGTGGCCTGCCCGCCCCGGACAGCAAGAGCCAGCTCACCCTCGACGGCGACAGCCGCCTGGCCCGCCTCACGCAGGATGGCTGGCAGGTCGAGTACCTCAGCTATATAGAGCAGAACGGCTACTGGCTGCCCGAGCGCCTGAAGCTGCACGGCGAGAACATCGACGTCACCCTGGTGGTCAAGGACTGGCAGCCGCGCCAGCTGGGGCACTGAGGCGATGGAAAAGCTCACCCTGCCGGCCCCGGCCAAGCTCAACCTGTGGTTGCACATCACCGGCCGCCGCGCCGACGGCTACCACGAGCTGGAAACCGTGTTCCAGTTCCTCGACCACGGCGACGAACTGAGCTTCTCGCTTCGCGAGGACGGGGTGATCCTGCTCCACAGCGAAATCGCCGACGTACCCCACGACAGCAACCTGATCGTGCGCGCCGCGCGCAAGCTCCAGGAACAGTCCGGCACCAAACTCGGCGCCGACATCTGGCTGCACAAGGTACTGCCCATGGGCGGCGGTATCGGTGGCGGCAGCTCCGACGCGGCGACCACCCTGCTGGCGCTCGCCCACCTGTGGCAACTCGACTGGAACGAGGATCGCCTGGCCGCGCTGGGCCTCGCGCTCGGTGCCGACGTGCCGGTGTTCGTGCGTGGCCACGCCGCGTTCGCCCAGGGTGTCGGCGAGCAACTGACCCCGGTCGACCCCGCCGAACCCTGGTATGTCGTGCTGGTGCCGCAAGTGTCTGTCAGCACAGCGGAAATTTTTTCGCATCCGGAGTTGACACGTGATTCTCTCCCCCTTAAGATGCGCCCCGTTCCCGAGGGAAACAGTCGAAATGACTGCCAACCGGTAGTAGAGCAACGTTACCCCGAAGTTCGCAATGCGCTGATTTCACTGGGTAAATTCACGGAAGCTCGAATGACCGGCACTGGAAGTTGTGTGTTTGGGGCCTTCCCAAGCAAAGCCGAAGCTGATAGAGTTCTGGCCCTTCTTTCAGAGACCCAAACAGGGTTTGTGGCGAAAGGAAGCAATGTTTCGATGTTGCATCGCAAGCTGCAAAGTCTGATCAAGAAGTCGAGTTCATAAGAATTCGCAGCAACAGATACAGGGGCGTCGCCAAGCGGTAAGGCAGCAGGTTTTGATCCTGCCATGCGTTGGTTCGAATCCAGCCGCCCCTGCCATTTCTTATACTCATCCAGGTTACCCTCAGCCTTCAGGTACTGCGCGTGTCCAAGATGATGGTCTTCACGGGGAATGCAAACCCCGATCTGGCTCGGCGTGTCGTACGTCAGCTGCATATTCCACTGGGTGACGTTTCTGTCGGTAAATTCTCCGACGGCGAAATCAGTGCT
The DNA here is from genome assembly GCF_023757525.1 of Pseudomonas sp. MWU13-3659. Taxonomy (NCBI): domain Bacteria; kingdom Pseudomonadati; phylum Pseudomonadota; class Gammaproteobacteria; order Pseudomonadales; family Pseudomonadaceae; genus Pseudomonas; species Pseudomonas sp. MWU13-3659. The sequence goes on from NZ_JAMSHW010000033.1 coordinate 3,998, forward strand.
GAAATCAACGAAAATGTCCGCGGTAAAGACGTCTTCATCATTCAGCCCACCTGTGCCCCAACCAACGACAACCTGATGGAACTGGTGGTGATGGCAGATGCCTTCCGCCGCTCCTCAGCGTCGCGAATCACCGCCGTGATTCCCTACTTCGGATACGCCCGCCAGGACCGCCGTCCGCGTTCGGCACGTGTAGCCATCAGCGCCAAAGTCGTCGCTGACATGCTCACTGTCGTGGGTATCGACCGTGTACTCACCGTCGACCTGCACGCTGACCAGATCCAGGGTTTCTTCGATATCCCCGTCGACAACATCTACGGCTCGCCCGTACTGGTCGACGACATCGAAGACCAGCGTTTCGAGAACCTGATGATCGTTTCCCCGGACATCGGTGGTGTTGTGCGCGCACGCGCCGTCGCCAAGTCCCTGGGTGTCGATCTCGGGATCATCGACAAACGCCGCGAGAAGGCTAACCACTCCGAGGTTATGCACATCATCGGCGACGTCGAAGGACGCACCTGCATCCTGGTAGACGACATGGTCGACACCGCCGGCACCCTGTGCCACGCGGCCAAGGCCCTGAAAGAACACGGTGCCGCCAAGGTCTATGCCTACTGCACGCACCCTGTCCTGTCGGGCCGCGCGATCGAGAACATCGAGAAGTCGGTACTGGACGAGCTGGTGGTGACAAACACCGTGCCGCTGTCCGCCGCTGCTCAAGCCTGTGACCGTATCCGCCAGCTGGATATCGCACCGGTTGTCGCTGAAGCGGTACGCCGCATCAGCAACGAAGAATCGATCAGCGCGATGTTCCGCTAAGCGGAACACTCGCTGACGAAAAGCGCCCCGCCCCAACACTGGTTGTTGGGGCGGGGCTTTTTTGCCATCCCCGTCTGGCGCTGGTCGCAAACGCCTTTCGGGAGGCTATTTTGGAGAAACAAAATGACTGACTTCATCCTGAACGCCCAAGCGCGTACTGACCTGGGGAAAGGTGCGAGCCGCCGCCTGCGTCACTCCGCCAACATCCCTGCCGTTGTCTACGGTGGCGATAAAGAAGCCCAATCCCTGACCATCGTGGCCAAGGAAATCGCCAAGCTGTTCGAAAACGAAGCTGCCTTCAGCCACGTGATCGAACTGAACGTCGATGGCGCCAAGCAAAACGTCGTGGTCAAGGCCATGCAGCGTCACCCGGCCAAAGGCTTCATCATGCACGCCGACTTCGTTCGCGTCGTTGCTGGCCAGAAGCTGACCGCCAAGGTTCCAGTTCACTTCGTCGGCGAAGAAGCCCCGATCAAGAAAGGCGGCGAGATCTCGCACGTCGTTTCCGAAATCGAAGTGTCCTGCGAAGCCAAGGACCTGCCTGAGTTCATCGAAGTCGACCTGTCCAAGGCCGAAGTCGGCACCATCATCCACCTGTCGGACCTGAAAGCTCCGAAAGGCGTAGAGTTCGTTGCTCTGGCCCACGGTGATGACAAAGCTGTTGCCAACGTCCACGCCCCGCGCGTTGCCGCTGAAGCTGCTGAAGGCGCTGCCGAGTAATCCACTCGCACGCCGGCGTTGATCGGGTTACAGTGCCGCGCGCACCGTAACCCACCAACTCCAAGGAAGAGCCCCTGACGTGACCGCCATCCAGTTGATCGTCGGCCTGGGTAACCCCGGCCCCGAATACGAACAGACCCGGCATAACGCAGGGGCTCTTTTCGTTGAACGCCTTGCCAGTGCCCAGCGCGTGTCGCTGACCGCTGACAAGAAGTATTTTGGCCTGACGGCTAAGTTCAGCCATCAAGGCAACGATGTTCGTTTGCTGATCCCCACCACCTACATGAACCGTAGCGGCCAGTCCGTGGCGGCTCTGGCCAATTTCTTCCGCATCAAGCCGGAAGCGATCCTGGTGGCCCACGACGAACTCGACCTGCCCCCCGGCGTCGCCAAGCTCAAGAGAGGCGGCGGCCATGGCGGGCACAACGGCCTGCGCGACATCATCGCGCAGCTCGGCAACCAGAACGACTTCCACCGCCTGCGGCTTGGCATCGGCCACCCGGGCGACGCCAAACTGGTCTCCAACTTCGTCCTGGGTCGCGCGCCGCGCGCCGAGCAGGAGAAGCTCGACGCCAGCATCGATTTTGCCCTCGGCGTGATGCCCGACGTGCTTGCCGGCGACTTCGCCAAGGCGATGCGCGAACTGCACAGCCAGAAGGCCTGACACTTTAGAAAGGGGAATACCCATGGGTTTCAATTGCGGCATCGTCGGCCTGCCCAACGTCGGCAAGTCCACCCTGTTCAACGCCCTGACCAAGTCTGGCATCGCGGCGGAGAACTTCCCCTTCTGCACCATCGAGCCGAACAGCGGCATCGTGCCGATGCCCGACGCGCGCCTCAACGCGCTGGCCGAGATCGTCAAGCCGAACCGCATCCTCCCCACCACCATGGAATTCGTCGACATCGCCGGCCTGGTCGCCGGTGCCTCGAAGGGTGAAGGCCTGGGCAACAAGTTCCTCGCCAACATCCGCGAGACCGACGCCATCGCCCACGTGGTGCGCTGCTTCGAAGACGAGAACGTGATCCACGTCTCCAACAGCGTCGACCCCAAGCGCGACATCGAGATCATCGACCTCGAACTGATCTTCGCCGACCTCGACAGCTGCGAGAAGCAACTGCAGAAGGTCGCGCGCAACGCCAAGGGCGGCGACAAGGATGCCCTGGCGCAGAAGGCCATCCTGGAAAAACTGATCCCGCACTTCACCGAAGGCAAGCCGGCGCGCAGCCTGATGAAGCACATGGCTGACGACGAGAAGGCCGTGATCCGTGGCTTCCACCTGCTGACCAGCAAGCCGGTGATGTACATCGCCAACGTTGCCGAAGACGGCTTCGACAACAACCCGCACCTGGACGTGGTCAAGGCCATCGCCGAGGAAGAAGGCGCGGTCGTGGTGCCGGTGTGCAACAAGATCGAAGCCGAAATCGCCGAGCTGGACGAAGGCGAAGAGAAGGACATGTTCCTCGAGGCCCTGGGCCTGGAAGAGCCTGGCCTGAACCGCGTGATCCGCGCCGGCTACGAGCTGCTGAACCTGCAGACGTACTTCACCGCTGGCGTTCAGGAAGTACGTGCCTGGACCGTGCGCGTGGGTGCCACCGCACCGCAGGCGGCTGGCGTGATCCACACCGACTTCGAGAAAGGTTTCATCCGCGCCGAAGTGGTGGCCTATGACGACTTCATCCAGTTCAAGGGTGAAGGCGGTGCCAAGGAAGCTGGTAAGTGGCGCCTGGAAGGCAAGGACTACATCGTCAAGGACGGTGACGTGATGCACTTCCGCTTCAACGTCTGAGCCAACAGGCCACGATGGGAAAAGCCCCTTGAGCGTTCGCGTTCAAGGGGTTTTCTTTTTTCTGCGGCTTAGGTGAGCTTTTCGCTGACTGACTGCCAGCAGATTTGCATTTATCGCCCCCTGCGGCCCGGTCCAGGCTAGACGCTTTTGCGCAGACAGGACTCGCTCATGAAACACGCTCGCCCCCAGGCTATCCCTACCGTGCAGGTGGACACCGACGAGGTCATCGTCACCGAATGGCGCTTCGCTCCTGGCGCCGAAACCGGGCGTCACCTGCATGGCCATGACTATGTGGTGGTGCCAATGACCGACGGCACCTTGCTGCTGGAGACCCCGGAAGGTGAGAAACGGGCAGCACTGGTGGCGGGGCAGAGTTACTTCCGCAAGGCGGGGGTCGAGCATAACGTGATCAATGCCAGTGACCATGAGATCGTGTTCATCGAGACCGAATTGAAGTAGTTCATCTGTGCGGGGCGGTTCGCCGGCAAGCCGGCTCCTACAAGGACGGCGCCGCACCTTCACCCACCTTGCGCAACCGTCTACAATTCTTCCTGCTTGAACCGGGATAACCGAAGCACTGCCTCGAAACCCGATGGACCTGACCACTGCCGGTCAACCGTCGGGACAAATGGGTCCGGACCTTGGCCGGCCTGTTTATCGGAGGCAACACATGAACCCGCGTATCTGGCTGCTGGCCCTGGCGACATTCGTCACGGGCATGGCGGAAAACATCACGGTCGGCATCCTGCCGGCATTGGCCGATGGCCTGGACGTTCCGCTCGGCGTGGCCGGGCAGCTGACCACCGTCTTCTCCCTGAGCTTCGCCCTCGCCGCGCCCTTCTCTCCCCTGCTCACCACACGCCTGCCGTTGCGTGGCCTGCTGTGCGCCACGCTGGCGTTGTTCGCCCTGTGCAACCTGCTGGCGGCATGGGCGCCCGGTTATACCGCGCTGTTGATCGCCCGCATCGGCATGGCCGCGACCAGCGCACTGACCTGCCTGACCTGCACCTTGATGGCCACGCGCATGGCGCCTGAAGCCCTGCGCGGGCGCGCCATCGGGGTGATCTTCATGGGCATCTGCAGCTCGCTGATACTCGGTGTGCCAGCCGGCATGCTGCTGTGCGACGCCTTGGGCTGGCGCGGCGTGTTCGTCGGCCTGAGCGCACTGGCGGTGGCGGTACTGCTGATGGCCTGGCGTGGGCTGCCGACGCTGCCGAGCAACGAACGCATCGCCCTGGCCAGCTACGTGCGCCATCTGCGCGACAGCCGCCTGACGGCCGCGCAGGGGGTGTCGCTGTTGATGATCGCCGGGCATTTCACCGTGTTCGCCTACCTCGCCCCCTATGCCCAGCAGGTCGCCCACGTGCAGCCACACTGGCTGGCAGCGGTGTTCGCGGCATTCGGCATCGCCGGTGTCTCGGGCGGCTATATCGGTGGCTGGATGGCTGATCGACTGGGTGTGGCCAAGGCCATCCTGATAGCGCCTTTGCTGTACCTCGCCAGCCTGCTGGTGCTACCGCTGAGCGCAGGTACGCCATGGCTGTTCCTGCCGGCGATGATGCTCTGGGGCGGGTTGAGCTGGACCACCTCGCCGGTGGTGCAGAGCTACCTGGCCAAGCGTGGGGAGGAGACCTTCCCGGCAGGCATGAGCCTGAACATGTCGGCCATGCATCTGGGCGTCGGGCTGGGTTCGGCCATCGGCGGCGTGGTGATCACCGAAGCCACGCTGGCGGTCACGCCATGGGCCGGAGCGTTGCTGACAACCGTAGCGGCAGGGCTGGCGACCTGGGCGGCGAGCCTGCCCAAAGGCCATGCAGCCGGCATCAGCGAACGCGAACTGGCTTAGCCTGGGTGTGCTCCTGCTCGAACGCCTCGGCGAGAAAATCGATCAGCTTGCGCACCGCCGGCATCAGGCCGCGCCGGGAAGGGAACAGGGCCACCACCTCCCCTTCTCGGGGCACCCAGCCCTCGAGGGCGTGGACCAGCCGCCCGCTGGCAAGGTCAGCGCTCACCGCCTCTTCCGGCAGCAGCACCACGCCCACCCCCGCCAGGGCCCCCGCGCACAGCACCGCCAGGTCATCCGACACCACGCGCGGGCGGTGACGCACGCTGGCCTCGGTGCCCTCTGGCCCCTCCAGCATCCAGCTGTAGTCCTGCACGTTACCGCCCCAGCTCAGGCTTGGCAGCGTCGCCAGCTCCGCGGGCGACGCGGGGCGCCCGTGCTCAGCCAACAAGTCGGGTGAAGCCACCAGGCACTGCCGGCTCGGCGCGAGCCTACGCATGACCAGCTCACTGCTTTCCAGTGGCTGGTGCTGCACGCTCAGCACCAGGTCGAAGCCCTCGCCGATCACATCCACCCGGCGGTTGTAGCTTTTGACCAGCAACTCGACCACCGGGCATTGCGCCATGAAGTTCGCCAGCATCGGCGCCAGACGTGAATCGAGCAGCAGGGTACTGCTCGCCAGGCGCACGATGCCACGGGGTTCGCCGCGGTTGCGCTCGACCGCATCCTCGGCGGCAATCGCCTGTTCGAGCATGCCCAGGCAATGGCGGTAGTACTCCAGGCCCACTTCAGTGACCTGAAACTGCCGCGTGGAACGCTGGATCAGGCGCACGCCCAGCCGCTCCTCGAGCTTGGCCACGCGCCGGCTCAGGCGCGACTTGGGCAGGCCGAGGATACGCCCGGCAGACGCGAAGCCGCCGTACTCCACCACCTTGGCGTAGAGGTACAGGTCATTGAGGTCGAACATCGGCAACACTCGTCCACGGTTCACCGCTGCATCATCCGTCATGCGTCGAGGATCGTCACGGTGGTCGTGGCACCATGACCGGCCCGGGCCCCGACGAGGGGCCCAGGCACACAGTCACTTGGCCAGCTTGCTGTAGCTGGTCATCAGGTTGCGATAGTCGGGGATGTGGTTGGAGAACAAGGTGCCCAAGCCCTCGATATCGTTGCGCCAGTCACGGTGCAACTCGCAGGCCACGCCAAACCAGGTCATCAGTTGCGCGCCGGCAGCCTCCATGCGCCGCCAGGCCGAATCGCGGGTCAGCTCGTTGAAGGTACCGGAGGCGTCGGTGACCACGAACACGTCGAAACCTTCCTCCAGTGCCGACAGCGCCGGGAAGGCCACGCACACTTCCGTCACCACGCCCGCGATAATCAGTTGCTTCTTGCCGGTGGCCTTCACCGCCTTGACGAAGTCCTCGTTATCCCAGGCATTGATATTGCCGGGGCGGGCGATGTACGGCGCGTCCGGGAACTGCTCCTTGAGCTCGGGCACCAGCGGGCCGTTGGGGCCGGTTTCGAAGCTGGTGGTGAGCAGGGTCGGCAGCTTGAAGTACTTGGCCAGGTCCGCAAGTGCCAGTACGTTGTTCTTGAAACGATCAGGGTCGATGTCGCGCACCAGCGACAGCAGCCCGGTCTGGTGATCGACCAGCAGTACCGCGGCGTTGTTCTTGTCCAGGCGCTTGTATTGGAATGCCATGATGCTTCTCCTTGCGTGGATTGGAATGCGTGGGTTCAGTTGCGTTGCGAATCCAGCTGCTCGTGCTCGGTGACGACGGCCTGCGCCTTCGTGTAGCTCTCGATCAGCAGTTGGTAGTGCGGGAACACCGCGCTGTAGGCTTCGGCCCACTGGGCGGCATCCGGGCGGTTCCAGGTGCGTTGCACCTCGGAGCAGACGGCGGCGGTGTCCATCGGCACCACGCCGGCCTGGACCACCCGCGCCAGGGTCACTTCCTGGGCCATCTTGGAATAGGTGCCTGACGCATCGATGACCGCGAACACCTGGTAGCCGGCGGCCACCGCGCTGATGCTGGGGAAGGCCATGCACACGCTGGTGATGGTGCCGGCGATGATCAGTTGCTTGCGCCCGGTCGCTTTCACCGCGGCAACGAACTCGGGGTTGTCCCAGGCGTTGATCTCGCCTTTGCGGGCTACATACTTCGCGTGCGGCGCGGCCTCATGGATTTCCGGAATCAGCGGGCCGTTGGGCCCTTGCGGTACCGATGCAGTGGTGATGACGGGGATTTTCGCCAGGCTGGCGATCTTGGCCAGGGTGATGGCGTTGGCCCGCAGTTCGGTCATGGGCATGTCCTTGACCGTCTGGAACAGGCCGCTCTGGTGGTCGATCAGCAGCATCGTGGCGTTGTCGGGGTCGATGCGCGGCACCTGGCCTTCGAAGTTGGCGGCTTGCGAGAAATTGCTCATCGTTCTCTCCTCTATGATTTGGAGAACAGGCCATCCTGGCCGATGCGGTCGGGCCGCGCCCCACAACTCCACCGTGGGGATTAACAGAGTAGGCAACGCAGGCTGAACGAAGCGACCGTCAGTCGGCGGGCCATGGCAGATGCCCGTGCGGCCTGTGGCCAGGCGGGCGGCAGGACCAACGGTAGAGAGGAGAGACGCCGGCCGGTAGGCCCATGGGTGAACCCTCAGCGTTGCGCTGGGGGAACGATGATGGATGTAAAGCGGTGCGGCTGTCCGCGAGCACGGGGCAAGCTGATCTGGCACGACCTCTGTAGGAGCGGCTTTAGCCGCGATCATCCGCGAAGCGGATGCCAGGTACCGTGATACCCGCATCGCGGCTAAAGCCGCTCCTACAGAGAGCTCCGTTTCCTGGGCAGGAACTCGCCCATGCATTGGTTCACGATTTCCTGAACTGATTATTTGTCCACAGCGATTTTTCCCTCTGCCCACCCCCACCAGAATCGCTTCACCAACAATCACAATAAACCGTGAGGCCACTCCTGTGGACCAGACACTCCAGGTACGGCAAGCCGCCGCCGACCTCGTCGCCGCCTTCGCCAGCAACGACACCGCCCGTTACTTCGCCTGTTTCAGCGAAGACGCCACCTTCCTTTTCCATACTGTGCCGCAACCGCTGCTGTCGCGCCGCGCCTATGAAGATCTCTGGGCGAGCTGGCAGGCCGGCGGCTTCGCGGTGCTCGGCTGCGAATCCAGCAACGCGCAGGTGAGCCTGCAGGGCGACCTGGCCATCTTCATGCACGACGTGGCCACGCGCCTGCGCGTCGCCGGTGAAGTGCTCGACCTGAACGAGCGCGAGACCATCGTCTTCCGCCTGCACGGCGAACGCTGGCTGGCCTGCCACGAGCACCTGTCGGTCGTCTCGCCAAGCTGATCTCTTTCCAAGCGGCCCTGCCGCACTGCCATCGCACCCACAACAAGGCCGCCCGACGGCTGACAACATTCGCGCTGGAGCACCCCCATGAGCCACTCGACCGGTATCGAGACCAATGGTGTCGAACAGATCCCCGACGATCAACGCGACGCTTCCCCGCTTGACCTGTTCCGCCTGATCTTCGGCGGCGCCAACACCTTCGCCACCGCGGTGCTGGGCAGTTTCCCGGTACTGTTCGGGCTGTCGTTCCAGGCCGGGGTCTGGGCGATCCTGCTCGGCGTCGGCGTGGGCGCGCTGATCCTCGCGCCCATGGGCCTGTTCGGCGCGCTCAACGGCACCAACAACGCGGTGTCGTCCGGCGCGCACTTCGGCGTGCACGGGCGTATCGTCGGTTCGTTCCTGTCACTGCTCACCGCCGTGGCGTTCTTCTCACTGTCGGTGTGGAGTTCGGGCGACGCCTTGGTTGGCGGCGCCAAGCGCCTGGTCGGCCTGCCGGAAAACGACCTCACCCTGGGCCTGGCCTATGGCCTGTTCGCGGTACTGGTGCTGGTGGTGTGCATCTTCGGTTTCCGCTTCATGCTGTGGGTCAACAAGATCGCGGTGTGGGCCTCCAGCCTGCTGTTCCTGCTGGGCATCTTCGCCTTCGCCGGGCCCTTCGACGCAGGCTACGCTGGCAGCGTCAGCCTCGGCCAGGCGGGCTTCTGGGCGGCATTCGTCGGTGCGGCGATCCTGGCCATGAGCAACCCGGTGTCGTTCGGCGCTTTCCTCGGCGACTGGTCGCGCTACATCCCGCGCGAAACGCCCAAGTCGCGCATCATGCTGGCGGTGATCCTCGCCCAGGCCGCCACGTTGATCCCGTTCCTGTTTGGCCTGTGCACCGCCACCCTGGTGGCCAGCCAGGCGCCGGACTACATCGCCGCCAACAACTACGTCGGTGGCCTGCTGGCGATCTCGCCGGGCTGGTTCTTCCTGCCGGTGTGCCTGATCGCGGTGATCGGCGGCATGTCCACCGGTACCACGGCGCTGTATGGCACCGGCCTGGACATGTCCAGCGTGTTCCCGCGCCTGCTCAGCCGCGCCGCCGCCACCCTGCTGATCGGTGTGCTGGCCATCGGCTTCATCTTCGTCGGCCGCTTCACCTTCAACCTGGTGCAGAGCGTGTCGACCTTCGCCGTGTTGATCATCACCTGCACCAGCCCGTGGATGGTGATCATGATCCTCGGCCTGATCACCCGTCGCGGTTTCTATCACGCCGACGACCTGCAGGTGTTCACCCGCGGCCAGCAAGGTGGCCACTACTGGTTCGACCACGGTTGGAACTGGCGCGGCATGGGTGCGTGGATCCCCAGCGCGGTGGTCGGCCTGTGCTTCGTCAACCTGCCGGGGCAGTTCGTCGGCCCGCTGGGTGAACTGGCTGGCGGCATCGACCTGAGCCTGCCGGTGACCCTGGGTATCGCCGCCGTGCTGTACCCGATCCTGCTCAACCTGTTCCCCGAACCCGCTGGCGTGTATGGCCCCCGGGGCCCGCGCTGGGTGCGCTGCAAAAGCACGCCCGTGAAGCCCGTGACCACCGCCGAAATGGCCTGACTGGAATCCGACCATGACCACACCTCACTACATCGACGGCCGCTGGGTCGAAGGCCAGGGCAGCGACTGCATCGTTGTCCACAACCCATCCGACGGCCAGCCGTTCGCCGAACTGACAGCCGCCAGCACCGACCAGGTCGACCAGGCCGTGGCCGCCGCGCGCCGCGCCCTGGCCTCCTGGAAGACCGTCAGCGCAGCCGAGCGCGCCACCTACCTGCGCGGTTTCGCCGAGCAGTTGGGCCAACGCCGCGATGAGCTGATCGCCCTGCAGATGCGCAACAACGGCAAGCCGCGCCACGAAGCTGAGATCGACCTGGACGACGCCATCGCCACCTTCGCCTACTACGCCGAGCTGGCCGAGCAATTGCCGGCGAAAAACCGCGACGTGCCCCTGGCCGCGCCGGGCTTTACCGCCCGCACCCGCCTGGAACCTGTTGGCGTCGTCGGCCTGATCGTACCGTGGAACTTCCCGCTGGTGACCAGCGCCTGGAAGCTCGCCCCGGCCCTCGCGGCGGGCTGCACCGTGGTGCTCAAACCCTCCGAAGTCACCCCGCTGATCGAACAGGCCTACGGCCAGATCGCCGAGCAGCTGGGCCTGCCGGCCGGCGTGCTGAACATCGTCAACGGCAAGGCCGAGACCGGCGCCGCCCTGAGTGGCCACAACGGCCTGGACAAGCTTTCGTTCACCGGCAGCAATGGCGTCGGCAGCCAGGTGATGCGCGCCGCAGCGGCCCAGTGCCGGCCGGTGACCCTGGAGCTGGGCGGCAAGTCGGCCATCGTGGTGTTCGATGATTGCGATGTGGATCAGGCGGTGGAGTGGATCGTCGCCGGCATTACCTGGAACGCTGGGCAGATGTGCTCGGCCACCTCGCGGCTGCTGTTGCAGGAGGGCATTGCCAACGCGCTGCTGCCGCGCTTGCAGGCAGCGCTGGAGGCGTTGCGCGTGGGCAACCCGCTCACTGAGGAAGTCGACATGGGGCCGCTGACCAGCCAGGCGCAGTGGCTCAAGGTGGCCGGCTATTTCGCCACTGCCCGCGAAGAAGGCCTGAAGTGCCTGGCCGGCGGCAAGGCGCTGGACCGTGACGGCTGGTTCGTCAGCCCGACGCTGTATGTGGAGGTGCCCGAGAGCAGCCGCCTGTGGGGCGAGGAGATCTTCGGGCCGGTGCTGTGCGCACGGCGTTTCAGCACCGAAGCCGAAGCCATCACCCAAGCCAACGACAGCCGCTTCGGCCTGGTGGCCACCGTCTGCTCCGCCGACCTGGAACGCGCCGAGCGCGTGGCCGACGCACTGGAGGTCGGGCATGTGTGGATCAACTCGGTGCAGGCGGTGTTCGTCGAAACTTCGTGGGGTGGCACCAAGGGCAGTGGGATCGGGCGTGAGCTGGGGCCCTGGGGGTTGTCGGGGTATCAGTCGGTGAAGCATGTGACGCGGTGCCTGGGCTGAGGGCGTAATCCCGCCTTCGCCTGTTCCGGCCCCTTCGCCGGCAAGGCCGGCTCCTACAGTCGCCACGTTCATTGTAGGAGCCGGCCTTGTCGGCGAATGAGCCGTGACTTTTCCCCTCCGCCGCGAAGTCCCACCTCCTGGTAGCCCCACAATCACAACACCAGGCCAGCCCCATGCACCCTCTTCGCACCGCCCTGCACAACGAACTGCACGCCCGCCCGTCGCTGTATTTCGACGACCCTGCCCACGTCCACCACCTCGCCCTGCTCGGCGGCGAGGCCGACTGCCGGGCCCTGCTGCAACGCTGTTGCCCCGAGGCCCTCGACACCCAGGCTGCACAGGGCATCACCCGGCTCGACGGCCACCCGTTCAAGTGGGAGCGGCACGCTGAGTTTTTCACCCTCACCCTGGTGGTGCCCTGCGCCAGCCACGACAGCGACTGGCAGCCTCTACCCGCCGCGCTCGCCGAGGCCATCGCCCCGCAGGCGGCGCAAGTGATCAACGCCGTGCAGGTGCTGGTGCGCGACGAACAGGGCCTGGACCTCGCCCGCTACGGTTTCAAGGACCCGTGCGGCTCCAGTGTCGGCGGTGGCGATGCGGTGGTGTGGAGCGATTTCCGCCTCACCGAAGACGGCACCAACCGCTTGCTGTTCATCAACCGTCGGCTCAACGCCTACCGCCAGGGCCGCATGATCCGCCGCCTGTTGGAGATCGAGACCTATCGCATGATGGCCTCGCTGACCCTGGACACGGCCAAGGCCCTGGGCCAGGAGCTGGATGGTTTCGACAAGACCCTGGTCAGCCTCTCCGAAGGCAGCACCAATGTTGCGCCCCACGACTCCAAATCCCTGCTCGAAGCCATCGCCCACCTGTCGCGCCAGGTGGTGGATCGCACGGTACAGACCCGCCACCGCTTCGGCGCCAGCCAGGCCTATGCGCAACTGGTGTTCGAGCGCCTGGGCGAACTGCGCGAAAGCCATGTCGCCGACTGCCAGCGCCTGGGGGTGTTCATCGAGCGGCGCTTCAAGCCGACCCTGCGCTACTGCATGGCCACCGAGCAACGGCTGGAACAACTTGCGAAGAACGTCGCCAACCTGGGCGACCTGCTGCAGGCGCGGGTGCAGGTGGAAATGGAAGAGCAGAACGCCGAGATCCTGCGCAGCCTCAATGCCCGGGCTGATGCCCAGGTGAAGATCCAGCGGGCGGTGGAAGGCTTGTCGATCATTGCGATCACCTACTACCTGTTGAACCTGTTCAAGCTGCTGTATGGCGGGTTGAATGTGCTGGGGGCGGGGTTGACGGCACGGGAGGCCCTGCTAGGGATGGCACCAGTGGCAGGGCTGTTGCTGCTGGTGATCCTGCTGAGGATTCGAAAGGCCAAGCAGCATTGAGTACCAATGGGGCGCTTTGCGCCCATCGCGGGTAAACCTGCTCCTACAGGGGCAGCGTTGAGCCTGTAGGAGCGGGTTTACCCGCGATGGGCTGCAAAGCAGCTCCAACGGGCATCAAGCGGACTCGTCGGCCGCCCGCCCGCTCTCCTGCACCAACACCATGCTCTGCGGCGAAGACAGGGCAATGCCCTCCTCGCGCAAGCGCCCGAGGATGGTGAACAGCAGGTCGCTGCGCGTGCTCGATACCTGCCGAGGCGAAGCCACATAGCCACTCACCCCGATCACCATGCCACTGCTTGTCAGGTCCTTGAACGTCACCGACGTGGCCGGCGCATCGAGGATCGACTCGTGTTCCTTGTACGCTGCCAGCAGCACCTCGCGCACTTTCCCGGGGTCGGTTTCCAACGGCAGCGTCAAGGTGACGCTGACTACCCCGAGGGCGTTGGCCATGGTCACGTTGCGCACGTTCTGCGAGATGAACTGCGAGTTGGGCACGATCACTGTCGAACGGTCGGACATCTGGATCTCGGTGGCGCGCACGTTGATCCGGCGAATATCACCTTCGACACCGGCCAGGCTGACCCAGTCGCCCACCTTCACCGGGCGCTCCGTAAGCAGGATCAGGCCGGAAATGAAGTTCTGCACGATCTGCTGCAAACCAAAACCGATACCCACCGACAGCGCACTGACCACCCAGGTCAGGCTGGTCAGGTTGATGTGCAGGGTGGACATCACCAGCATGGCCAGGAACAGGAAGCCGAGGTAGCCGACCAGGGTCACCAGCGAGGCGCGCATGCCGGCGTCCATGTCGGTTTCCGGCAGCAGGCGCTCGCTCAGCCAGCGCTTGACCACGCGGATGGCGAACCAGCCGCCGAGGAAGATCGCCACGGCCAGGAAGATGTCCTGGGGCACGATGTTGAGGTTGCCGAGTACCTTGCCGCCGGTGCCGTCCCAGTCCGCCAGGCTCAGCAGCAGCTCGCCCGGGCTGGTGCCCGAAGGCATGAACACCAGCAACGCGGCGGCGAACAGCAGCAGCGTGCGGCCGATACCCGCCAGCACCGTGCTGGCCTGGGCCTGGTGCCGTTGCTGCAGGCCCAGGGCCGAGGCCAGGGCCAGGCCACCCGGCTGGCGAGGGGACAGCAACGTTTCGCACAAGTCGCCGAACACCGTGACCAGCAGGTAGGCGCAGGTCACCACCACGCTGATCCACAGCAACTTGGCGGTGAGGAAGTACGCCAGCGTCAGGTAGCCAGCCAGCAGCGTCAACAGGATCGCCACCACCCACACCACGATCACGAACGGGATCAGCCCGGCCAGCCCTTTCGGACGCTCCAGGTCATGCAGACGATGGGCGCGGCGATAGCGCAGCAGGGCCACGACAAACAGCAACGACACCACCAGCGCGGTTACGCCGTTGGTGGCCAGGGTCAACGCCAGGCTGGTACCGATCACGCTGTTGATGCGCTCCTGGGTGAGCAGCACCATCAGCGCCAGGGCCAGGGCCTTGGGGAACCAGCCCAGGGCGCTGGCCACTTCGTCGGCGATGGGTGGCAAGCGCCAGGATGGGCGCTGCAGCATCAGCATGGCGCGGCCCAGGCCGGAGATGAAGGCGCTGAACACCACGAGGGCGAGGATGTGGTTAGTCAAGCTGGCGAGGTCGGGGCCCAGGTCGGCGCTGCTTTCCAGGCCCCAGCGCAGCAACGACACCGAACCGGAGATGGTGCCCAGGGTCGCCAGGCTGACACTCAGCGCCAGGGCGCTGCGGCGCAGCCGGCCTTCGGGCAGCCAGCGAATCATCGCATCGGCCAGCAGCCGCTCGAGCACCCGGCGCACCAGGGTCCAGACCAGCACGGCGGCGACCAGGGCGGTGATGAACCACCAGCGGTGCTCGGCGCTGAAGGCACTGGCCATGGCGTCCGACGCCTCGCCGCGCAGGTCGCGCAGGCGGGCCACGTCGTCGTCGGTAGGGCGGATCAGGCTCGACCAGAACGCCGGGCTCAACGGGCTGGCGGCGCGGCTGGTGATCTGCGAGTTGAACAGGCTGCGGCGCAGGTTGACGATTTGGGTGGACAGGTCACGGGCCGACTGGGCCAGCGTGGTGGCGTCCTTCTGCTCGGCCAGTACTTCGTTTTTTTCGTCGGTGAGCTGCTTGCGCTGGCGGGTCAGGCTCAGGGCCTCTTCCGGCATCTGCGGGCCGAGCACGTTGAGCTGGTCGTCCAGGCGTTGCACGTCGGCGGTGCGCTGGGTGACCAGCACATCGGCCTGACGCTGCACCTGCAGAGCCGACTGGCGCAACTGCGCGAGCAGGTCGTCGTTGGCATTGCTGGTGACGCCCTGGCGGATCTGGTCGAGCCGTTCGCTCAACTCCTCCAGGCCAGCGTTCTCGTCCAGTACCTGCTGTTCGGCCACGGCCAGGCGCGACACCGGCGTGGCCGGCTGGGCCCAGGCGGGCACGGCCACGCACAACAGCAGGGCCAGAAGCCCCGCATAAAATCGGTCAAGGCTGACACGCCTCATCGAATGTTCCTCTATACAACTCGACAGGGCGTGAATTCTACGCGGTCCGGGCGCTTAAGAGAGTGCCGTTTCTCGGTCCAGCAGCTGCCGTTTGCGTTCAACGCCCCAACGGTAGCCGCTGAGGTCGCCGTCGCGGCGCACCACCCGGTGGCAGGGGATGGCCACGGCGATGTGGTTGGCCGCGCAGGCCTGGGCCACCGCCCTGAACGCCTTGGGCGCGCCGATGCGCTCGGCGATGTCGGTATAACTCACCCGGGTGCCCGCCGGCACCTCGCGCAACGCCTGCCAGACCCGCTCCTGGAAGGCCGTGCCCTGCACGTCCAGCGGCAGGGCCAGCCCCAGCGCCGGGGCTTCGACGAAGCCCACCACTTCGGCGACCAGCCGTTCGAAGCCGGTATCGCCGCCGATCAATCGCGCCTTGGGGAACTGGTCCTGCAGTTCGTCGAGCAATGGCTCGGGCTCGTCACCCAGCAGGATCGCGCAGATGCCCCGCTGGCTCTGGGCGACCAGGATCGCCCCCAGCGAACACTGCCCCAGGGCAAAGTGAATGGTCGCGCCCTCTCCGCCCGCACGGTACTCACGCGGGCGCATGCCCAGGCGTTCAGCGGCGCTTTCGTAGAAGCGGCTGTTGGAGTTGTAGCCGGCGTCGTAGATGGCTTCAGTGACACTGGGGGCATTGTCCAGGCGCTCGCGCAGGCGCCGGGCACGGAACGCCGAGGCGTAAGCCTTGGGCGTCAGGCCGGTTTCGGCCTTGAACAGACGGTGCAGATGGAAAGGGCTGAGGTTCAGCGCCGCACCCAACTGGTCGAGGTTGGGCGCGGGGTCGCTGGCTTCGATCAGGCGGCAGGCGCGGGCCACCAGGTCGCTATGGCGCATGGCCTGGGTACCCCCTGCACAGCGCTTGCAGGCCCGATAGCCGGCGGCTTCGGCCTGGGCGGCGTCGGTGAAGAACTCGACATTCTCGCGCTTGGCCTGGCGCGACTTGCACGCTGGCTGGCAATACACCCCGGTGGTGCGCACGGCATAGACGAAATGGCCGGTGGCGGCGGTGTCGCGGGATTGCACGGCCTGCCAACGGGCGGCTTCGGTGGTGTAGGTCGGGACGGGGTTCATGGCGTCTCTCCAGGCGTCGATAGGTTCAGCCTGACAGCAGTGGCTGGCGCGATCACTCCGATTCTTGCAGGTAATTCATCTAGTGGCTGGTTCGCCGGCAAGCCGGCTCCTACAGAGAATGCGCAGGTCAATCAGGCCCGCCACAGGTACCAGGCCGCCACGGTGCGATAAGGACTCCACGCCTGCCCCAATGCGCGCATCCGCGCTGGCGTCGGTGCCTTTTCCAACCCTTTCATCCGGCGATACCCCTCGCGCACGCCAAAGTCATCCACTGGCAGGATGTCCGAACGCTCCAGGCTGTAGATCAGCAGCATCTCCACCGTCCACCGTCCGACCCCACGCAGGCTCACCAGGCGTTCGACCAAATCATCATCGGATAGCAGCAAGGCCTCTGCCCGACTGGGTACAACACCCTCCAGATGCGCTTGGGCGATGCCATGGAGCGTCGCGGTCTTGCTCGCGGAAAACCCGCAGGCCCGCATCATCTCGGGGCTGGCCGCCAGCAACTGTTCCGCCGTCGGGAATGCTGTTTCGGGAAACAGTGCCAGCAAGCGCCCGAGGATCGCCTCCGCTGCCCGTGCATGCAATTGCTGGTAGGCGATCGCCCTCACCAATGTTTCATAGGGCTCTCGACCAGGTGTGGCCTGGTGCAGGCAAGGGCCGGTGACGGCGATATGACGCGCCCAGTCCGGGTCCTGGCCAGCCAGGTGCTCGCTGGCTGCGTCAAAGGCCTGGGGCGAAAGGTCGGCAAGGATCATCGGCATGGCTCGACAACGGTGGAACCTCCATCCTAGTCCAACCGCTCCACGATGAAACGACCCTTCTTGCGCCCAACGCCGAACCTGTAGGAGCCGGCTTTGCCGGCGAATGCGCCAGCACAGTCAACACAAGGCGCTCAGTCCACCACCGCCTGCAACTTGCCCGCCCGCCGATACGCCTGCCGCGCAAAACACACGAACAACCCCGCCATCAGCGCCAACGCCATGGGCAGCCCATGGGGCGCCACATCCATCGCCGCACCGCTGACCAGCGGCCCGACCAGGCTACCCACGCCCCAGAGCAATCCGACACTGGCATTGGCCGTGACCAGGTCCTGCCCCTTGAAGCGTTGCCCGATCAGCACCAGCGCCAAGGTATAGATGCCTCCCGCGACCGCCCCGAGCACCACCAGCAACGGCCACAACAGCCAGGTCATCTGCAACAGCCACGGCAGGGCGATACCGATGCTCATCGCCACCAGCCCGCATACCAGGTGCAGCCCGGTGCGCTCGACCCGGTCGGCGAGCCAACCCAACGGCAGTTGGAAGACCATGTCACCGGCAAACACCACGGTCACCATCAAGGCCGCCACGCCCACGGCAAAACCATGACTGGTGGCATACACCGGCAGCAACGACAGCACCACGGCATCAAAAAACGAGAAGAACAGCACCGCCATGCACAGTGCCGGCGCGACGCGGAAGAAACCGGCCAGGCCGAAGCTCTTCTCGCCTTCATCGCCGTGTTCGACATGGTCGTTGGGCACGGTGAACAGGATGCAAATCAGGGCCAGCCCATAACAGATGGTGACCACGGCGGTCAGCCATGGGCTGTCGGCACCGAGCAGCGCCAGCAACGCCGGGCCGAGGACCTGGAAGCCGGTGAAGCTGGTGGCGTACAGGGCCATGATCTTGCCGCGGTTATGGTCCGGGCACAGCTCGTTGACCCACGACTCGCCAAGGATGATCGCGATGCCCATGCCGATCCCCAGCCCCAGGCGCAGCAGCGCCAGCCACAGCATCGAGTCGAACGCCCACTCGAGCAAGGCGATGCTCAGGGTGCACAGGCTGAAGCTCAGCAGGTAGATGACGCGTCGGGTCAGGTGCTTGCAGCAGGCGTCGACCATGAAGGCCGAGAGCATCATGCCCGCCGCCGGAATCGCCGAAATGATGCCGATTTCCAGCGTCCCCGCCCCCGCCTCGTGCAGGCGCAACGACACCAGCGGCAGGCTCGCCCCGAGGCTGAAACCGACCACCGACACGGCGAACAACAGGCCCGCCAGCAAACGCATGTTCATGTACCACTCCTTGCAAGCCGGCGTGCAGGGGCTCTGGCCCTGGCCGACTGGAAAATCCGCTGAAAGATGTTCGAACGCAGGCGCCCGCAGTCACACCGAAGAGGTGCTGGACGCAGGGGCGCGGATCAGTTCAGGGCAAGGTGTGGCGAGAAAGTGAAAGCGAACAGCACGCTGCGCCGACGCTTGAGCACCGTGTCGCTCGGCCACGCGCGGCGCGCTGTCGGGGCGACAGGCTGGCGGTGTGGATGAGCACTACGGTTCATTGCATCGATTACGCAGGTAAAGAGGAGGCGGCACTCTAGGCCATCGATGAACGGCGCGTCAATCGTGCGCCGACCGGTTCGCCGGCAAGCCGGCTCCTACGGGTTTCAATGATCGACAACACACTGTAGGAGCCGGCTTGCCGGCGAATCGCTGATCAACGCTTGCCGGTAGACGGCAGGAACACCGCCAGCAACCCGAACAACGGCAGGAACGAACACACCCCATACACATATTCGATCCCGCGCAGGTCGGCCAGGTAACCCAGCAACGCCGCGCCGATCCCACCAAAGCCGAACATCAGCCCGAAGAAGATCCCGGCGATCATCCCCACGTTGCCCGGCACCAGTTCCTGGGCATACACCACGATGGCCGAGAACGCCGAGGCCAGGATGAAGCCGATCACCACGCTGAGCACGGTGGTCCAGAACAAGTCGGCGTAAGGCAGTACCAGGGTGAACGGCGCCACCCCGAGGATGGAGAACCAGATCACCGCCTTGCGCCCGATACGGTCACCGATCGGCCCACCGAAGAAGGTGCCGGCCGCCACCGCACCGAGGAACAGGAACAGGTGCAATTGCGAGCTGGCCACCGACAGCTGGAACTTCTCGATCAGGTAGAAGGTGAAGTAGCTGGTGAAGCTGGCCATGTAGAAGTACTTGGAGAACACCAGCAACCCCAGCACCACCAACGCCAGCATCACCCGCTGGCGCGAGATGCCATGGGTGGCCTGCGCCGCCTTGCGCGCCTTGAACTGGTTGAGGTGGTCCTTGTACCAGCGGCGCAGCATCAGGGTGACGGCGAAGAAGAACAACCCGGCCACGCCGAACCAGGCCACATGGGTCTGCCCGAACGGAATGACGATGGCCGCCGCCAGCAGTGGGCCGAACGCGGAACCGGCGTTGCCGCCGACCTGGAAGCTCGATTGGGCCAGGCCGAAACGCCCGCCCGAGGCCAGGCGGGCGATGCGCGAGGTCTCCGGGTGGAAGGTCGACGAACCAATGCCCACCAACGCCGAGGCCAGCAGGATCATCGGGAAGCTACCGACGAAGGCCAGCATCACGATCCCCACCAAGGTGCACAGGGTGCCCAGGGGCAGCAGGTTGGGCGTCGGCCGCTTGTCGGTAAAGAAGCCGACCCACGGCTGCAACAACGAGGCCGTAACCTGGAAGGTCAAGGTGATCAGGCCGATCTGGGCGAAGCTCAGGCCATAGTTGGCCTTGAGCATCGGGTAAATCGCCGGCAGCACCGACTGGATCAGGTCGTTGATCAGGTGCGCCAGGGCGCAGAAACCGATGATGCGCATCACCAGCGGATTCGCCGGGCTTGCCGGGCTGCTCGCGCTGGAACTCTGGGTGTTGCTGATGGCCATGGGCTGGATTTCCGTCCGCAGGTTGGGATCCGATTATCGTGAAACAAATAGATACGAAGCTACCTTTTTATTTCCCCCTGCCATCCATCGAGTGCGTACTTGTAAATAATTCTCAATATAATTAGCATCCTTTGCCTCCTTACCCGTAAACGCTGGGCAAAACTGCCCTGCCCTTGCGAGCAGTCCGATCCCATGACCCCGATGCCCGCCTTGCCCCCCACGCCCGATCCCGAGCAGGAAGCACTGGACTGGTTCTCCCGCCTGCGCCAGCCCGGCTGCGACGAGGCCCTGCGCCAGGCGTTCGGTCAATGGTGCCAGGACCCGCTCAACGCGCGCGCCTATGCGCAACTGGAAGCCTACTGGCAGCAGCTGCAGGCCCCGGCGACGCCACCCCGCCCGCGGGTCGTCGAAGTTCGCCGCAGCCGTGCTGGCCTGTGGCTGGCGGGCTTGTTCCTGGCGCTGCTGAGTGTGCTGGCGGTGCTCTACTGGCCATTGATGCAACGCCTGGCCAGCGAGCTCAGTACTGACGTCGGCGAGCGCCGCAGCGTGCGCCTGGCCGATGGCTCGACCTTGCACCTGGACAGCGCCAGCGCGATGAATGTCGACCTGCGCGGGCGCACCCGCCTGCTGCAGCTGGTGCAGGGCCAGGTCTACCTGGAAGTGATGCTCGATGGCCGAGCCATGGAGGTGCAGGTTGGCGACACCCGGATCCAGGTGTTCGGCACCCGCCTGCAGATCGCCCGCCACGGTAATCACGACGAGCTGGAAGTGCTCAGCGGCAGGGCCACTGTCGTGCAAGGCAGCGACCAGCGCATGGTCAGCGCCGGCGAGCGGGTCACCTTCAGCGAGCAGCGGATCAACCCAGTCGAAAAGATCACCATCAAGTCCGCCGATGCCTGGCGCGACGGTCGGCTGCTGGCCAGCAACATGCCACTTGGGGAAGTGGTGGAGCGCCTGGCCGGCTATCAAGGGATGCGCGTCTGGTGGCAGGACGAACAGGCCGCGTATCGTCGCGTGAGCGGTGAGTTCGACCTGGATCACGCGGGCCAGAGCCTGGACACGCTGGCTGCCGGGCAGCAACTGCGGCTGTATAGCGTGCTGGGCCACTGGCTGATCGTGCGCTGAACCGGGCTTTCCGGCTAAGCGTTTGAAAGGTTGGAAATTTTTTTTGAAATCAGTGTTGACAGGACCGCGTTTCGAGCTAATAATGCGCGCCAAGTTGGCTACATAGCTCAGTTGGTTAGAGCATAGCATTCATAATGCTGGGGTCCGGGGTTCAAGTCCCTGTGTAGCCACCACCTTCTAAAAGGGCTTATCGAAAGATAAGCCCTTTTTCTTTGCCTGCGAAAAAGCAGCCGATCTCGGCTACTTCACCCCCGCCACTGCCACCGCCATTCCCAGGCCGATCAACGCCACACCGATCAACCGGTCCACGATCACCTGCCGTTCAATCATCGCCTTGCGCAACCCTGCACTGGAAAAGAACACCGCCACCAGGCTGAACCAGATCCAGTGGGCGAACGACATGAACGCGCCATAGGCGAAATCCACAGCCAGCGGGCTGCCCGGTTGCACCACCTGGGTATAGGCGCTGACCACGAAAAGCATGGTCTTGGGGTTCAGGGCATTGGTCATGAAACCGGTACGCAACGCGGCAAACATACTGGCCTGACCGCCGGACGCCTGTCCGTCGAGGCAGATGCGCGTGGTATTGGTCAGCGACTTGTAGCCCAGGTAGACCAGGTACCCCGCCCCCACCACCTTCATCGCCAGGAACAGCGCCGGGCTCTGGCTGATGACCACGGCGATGCCGAGCACGGTGTACAGCACATGCACCTGCACGCCCAGGGCGATGCCCATGGCGGCGGCCAGCCCGGCCTTGCGACCTTGGGCGTAACTGCTGCGGGTGACCATGGCGAAGTCGGCACCCGGGCTGATGACAGCCAGCACGGTAAACAGGGCGACGGCGATGAGTTCATTCACGAAAGCGTCCTCGATAGGCGATGAAAATTCACTTAGACCGTGATTATCGAGGCACTTCAAAGCAGTAAAAATCGATTTATAGTAAGGCAAATACGCTAGTTTTCGTCACAGATATGGACTCACGCCACCCTGTAGGAGCCGGCCTTGCCGGCGAAGAGGCCAGATAGGACAACACCCTCCCATGAAACTTCCCCCACTCAACGCCCTGCGCTACTTCGACATCGCCGCCGAAACCGAAAGCTTCGTGCGCGCCGCCGAACACCTGCACGTCACCCACGGCGCCGTCAGCCGCCAGGTGCGCCTGCTCGAGGAAAGTCTCGGCGTGGAACTGTTCGATCGACGCAACCGCGCCCTGTTCCTGACTGGCGCAGGTCGCGAGTTGCAGGCCACTACCCGGGCCATCTTCGATCAGCTCGAACAGACGGTGCAGCGCCTGCATCCACCCACCCACGACAACGTGCTGGTGCTCTCGTGCGAGCCGACCATCGCCATGCGCTGGCTGATCCCCCGCCTGCCGCGCTTCCATGCCGCACACCCCGACCTGCAATTGCACCTGGTGGCAGCCGGCGGGCCGGTGGACTTCGCCCGCGCGGGCGTGGACCTGGCCCTGCGCCGCGATGACTTCCACTGGGACCGCCAGCTGCACAGCCTGAAGATCTGCGATGAATGGATCGGCCCCGTCGCCACGCCGGGTTTCAAGGGCCAGCGCCTGCTCCACAGCGCCACCCGCCTGGACGCCTGGGCGACCTGGCTGCGCCTGAGCGGCCAGGGCCTGAAGCAAGGAGAACGCAGCGACTTCGAACACTTCTACCTGTCGCTCCAGGCCGCCGGCGCCGGCCTGGGGCTGGCCATCGCCTCGGCGCTGATGGTGCGTGACGAGCTGGACAATGCTCAGCTAGAGGCGCCTTTTGGCTTCCTGCGCGACGGCTCCAGCTACCACCTGCTCAGCCCACGGCCGCTGGATGACGGCGGCAAGCGCCAGCGTTTCGCGCAGTGGGTCAGCGGTGAATGCCAGGCCTGCCTGGCTCACCTGGGCTTGACGCAGAACGACGAGCCGGCGCCGCCATCGCCGCCCCACGTGCGGTAACCCGCCGTATCGATGTGAATACGGCCCGACGGGTAGCGCCCCAACCCCATGTTCCAGGCCTCGCCATGCTGCTGCCAGAAACGACAAAGCGGGTTGGGATCGGCCCAGGGTGGCAGCAGCAAATCGACGGCGAAGGCACGCATGTGCGCGCTGCTCGGCGCGCCGCCCGCGCAAGCATTGAGCTGTGGATCACGGTAAGCCGAAACCACCTCGAACTGACGCAGTACACCCTGCTCATCCAGCGTCTTCAGCAGTGACAGCGTCGAGCGCACGGCCGGCCAGTGGCTCGCCGGCGGCACCGCGAACGGTGAAGCCCGGCAGAGGCGCCAGTCCGAGGCCGAGCGCAGCAACTGGTGGATCGGCACCACGCCATACAGCCGCGCATCCACCAGCATGTTGCGAAAGGCGCGATTTTCATGGTCCCCCGCCCATTGGGCGAACATCCACACATCACGCTCATCGGCCTGGACGGCACTCATCCCCAGCCAGCCAATGGCCACTAGCCACAATCTGCTGCTTTTCATCCCCCCTCCTCTTCCTCCACCATGGGCGCGCCCGCCGCCCCTGGCGGCCACTGACAAGGAGTTAAGCATGCACAAGATTGCCCTATCGGGTCTGGCCGCCCTCGCCTTCAGCGGCCTGGCCGCGGCCGACGCGCAGATCGACCTGGGCGACGCCAAGCGCGTCACCCGCCTGTTCGCCTACCCCAACAACTGCAACGTGATCTGCTATCGCGACTGGACACTGGAGCAAACCGTCGAGCACTACCTCACCCAGAGCGTGCGCCGCGATGGTTACGCCAACGCCAAGGTCACCGTGAACCGCGACAACGACAAGCTGCATGCCCAGATCACGGATGTTCCCGCTGGCTATACCGAGCCCCTGCGCAAGCTGCTCGACAGCGGCGAACTGGCCTACCAGGGCGCCACCCAGCTCAACCAGAAAGGCGGCTGGGACTTCAGCTGGTACCTGTTCCTGCCGCTGGGGATGGCCCTGGAGAATCGTCGCAGCGTCGAACTGCTGCACTTCCCGCCGGATTATTCGCTGACCCACTACCAGGACTACCTGAAGTCCAATACCACCGACCGCTGGGCCGAGCTGCTGACCTTCAACGGCGTCGACGCCACCCAGACCCCGGCCTACCAGACCATCGTCGACATCGCCCCGATCGCCGCGCCGGCCAGCGCCGGCAAGGATCTGGAAGGGGTCTACAGCTACTTCAACGACTACCAGGTGCGCATGGTCAAGGAAGTCGCCCTCACCCACGACGGCAAGGGCGCCTTGCCGATGGTTGCCTTCGGTTCCCCCGTGCGCAGCTGGATCCAGCAGCAGTATGGGCCGAAGGTGAATGTGCTGGGGCTGGTCAGCATCAGCCCCGAGGCCGGCAGCGCCAAGGTGCCGGTGCTCGGCGCCAACCACCCGAGCGCCATCTGGTACGCCGCCGACCCGAAAGGCTACGACGGAGACCAAGACAAGGCTGACGCTGCGGGCCTGAAAATGATGGGCCAGGATCTCTCCGTCGCCTGCTGGCAGGCCGGCATGGGCCGCAATCCGCAAGCGGATGCCAAGCTGACGCTGGATGCCTGCACCACCAAGTGGCAGGTGACCCAGAAGAAGCAGACCTGCGAGCTGTTCTATCGCACGATTCGCGAGATGACGCCGGAGCAGGCGGCGGCAAAGTGCAATACCGGGCCGGTGACGCGTAGCCTGCGCGATTTGCGCAAGCCGCTGGAAGTGGAACATCCGGAGATCTGAGGCGCTTGTGCGAGGGGCCGCCGTGCGGCCCATTCGCCGGCAAGCCGGCTCCTACAGGTAAGGTAGGAGCCGGCTTGCCGGCGAATGGGCCCCACCGCGATATCAGTCTTCCAGCAGCGTGCAGGCCATCACCAGCGCATCCTCACGCCCGCCCGCCACCGGGTAGTAGTCCCGGCGCCGCCCAACCTCGTTGAACCCGTAACGCTCGTACAAGCGGTAGGCTGACTGGTTGCTGGCGCGCACCTCGAGGAAACACTCACGCCCATTGAGCTGGTAGGCCCGCGCCATCAGGTGCTCGAGCAGCCGCAGACCCAGCCCGCAGCCCTGGTTCTCGGGCTTGACGGTGATGTTGAGCAGGTGCGCTTCGTCGATGATCACGTTGATCACCCCATGCCCCACCTGCTGCTGGCCATCGAACATCAGCCACACTTCGTACGACTTCAGCGCATCCTGGAAGATGCCCCGGGTCCAGGGATGACTGAACGCGGCATATTCGATCTTAAGCAGGGCATCCAGATCCGCCTCGGTCGCCGGGCGGAAACTGATCGATTCACTCATTCAACGCTCTTCCAGCGCGCCATCAGCTGGCGCATGGCTTTCCAGACGTCCGCCTTGCGCTGCGGCTCGTCCATCAACAGTTCAAGGCCGGGCAAGGCCCAGGCGTCGCCGAGCAGGTCGACCTTGAGTTCTTGGTAATAGGCCTCGGCATCCGCCTGCCCGGCAAAGCGCACGGCCGGCAGGCCGACCAGCCACAGGCAGCTGCACGGTGCTTCCTCCAGGCGCGCGGCGATGAAGCCCTGGACGAAGTCCCGGGCGGCATCGGGGCCCTGGTCCATGTTGCCGCGCACCAGGAACGGCCAGCG
Source organism: Pseudomonas sp. MWU13-3659 (assembly GCF_023757525.1). Taxonomy (NCBI): domain Bacteria; kingdom Pseudomonadati; phylum Pseudomonadota; class Gammaproteobacteria; order Pseudomonadales; family Pseudomonadaceae; genus Pseudomonas; species Pseudomonas sp. MWU13-3659. The sequence goes on from NZ_JAMSHW010000033.1 coordinate 29,891, forward strand.
CACCGGCTCGCCGATGATCTGCGGCGCATCCGGCAGGCCGGCTGCGCGCAGCATGTCCTTGAGCAGCAGGTAGGACGGGTCGCGGCTCTGGAAGGGCTGGCCGGTGGCCAGCTCCACCAGCAGCAGGCAGCTGCCGGCGCGCAACAGTTGCAGGGCAAAGCGTGGCGGTGGAACAGGGGCTGGACGCGGCGCCGGCGCCGCCTCCTCGGTTTCGACCGGCTTGGCAGCCGGCTTCGGCGCGCTGCCCGGGCGCGGGATCTCGATCTTCGGCCGCTCGGCACGGGCCTGGGGCGCGGCGGGCGCTTCGCTCGAAGCCGGTGCGGGGGCCGCCGGGCGCGTGCCGAACTCGACGTCTTCGACCGGTGCAACCGGCAACAGCAGTTCGGGCCGTGACGGGGCGGCGAACGGCAGTTCGGCGCGCGGCAGCCAGTGCACCACTTGCATGGCGGAAAGGTAGGCGCGACGGCGGGACTCGATGAGCAAGGCGCGGGTATCCGGGAAAAATCAGTCGGCCATTCTAACGCCGTTACCCAGGATGCGCCGCAACAGATTGTCGACCATCGCGGGAGCAACTGTCTTGCAGGGTGTTCGAAAATTACGCCACCTCCTGTAGGAGCGGCCTTGTGCCGCTCCTACAGAGATCGCGTAAAGCGAAGGGGGGAGCGACAGGCCCAGCGAATCCCCTAAAAAGAATCAGGGTTACCCCCATCTACAGACCAAGGGGTGAATTCCTCCCCCCCGGATGCAGTACAATCGCCCCTTTTATTTGGCAACGAGTCGACCCGCCAATGATCGAACCCAAGCGCGTCCTGCGCGCCCTAGCCGAACACTGGGCCCTGATCGAGCCGCTGTGCGAGCGCTTCGACCAGGGTACCCTGAGCCTGGTCGAGCTGCGCCAGCAGCTGGCCCGCCAGCAGGTGGAAAGCACCCCGCAGGACATCACCCAGCTGCTCGACGTATGGATCCGCCTGGACATCCTGGTCCCGGTGGCCAAGAGCCCGAACCGCTTCGAGCTCAACGCGCAGATCCACGACTTCCTCGCCTACCTGCGCCGCGAGCACCGGCTGGGCCTGTGCCTGGAGATCGAGGCGTACCTGCGCCACCTGGAACGCCTGGCCGGGCATATCCAGGATGCCTTCGACAACCGCGACAGCGACGACCTGGCGCGCCAGCTGCGCCTGCTCGACATGCGCGTGCGCGATGTATTGAAGAAGCTCGACAACGACGAGCAGGCGCTGGTGGCCGTGGCCGAACGGGCCAAGACCAGCAACCGCCAGATCCCCCTGCGCCAGCGTTACGCCGAAGTACTGGCGACCTGGGACGAATACGTCGAGCCGATGATCCAGCTGGTCAACGCCGACGGCGCCTTCGAGCAGGGCGTGCGCAAGGTCGAGACCGTGCTGCTGCGCCTGCTGGGCGAGCAGGCGCGCCTGGGCCACCTGGTCGACGACGACATGCTGCTGCGTACCCACGCGCGCATCCTCGAGATGCAGACCAGCGCCCAGCTCACCCTGCGCCACGCCCGCGAACTGCTGCTGCCGCTGCGTGAAGAAGCGCGCCGGCACAACGCCGTGACCCGCGGCGCGGCACTGGCCTTGTCGGTCATCCGCAAGAAGGGCATCGACGCCGTGCCGCAGGCGGCCATGCCGCTGTTCACCCGCCCACAGAGCACCTTCCTCGGCAGTGCCAGCCAGGTCGAGGCCTACGTTTATGCCCTGGCCCGCTTCGAGCCGAAGCCTGCGCGTTTCCCGAAAGCGCACAAGACGCAAAAGGGCCCGCTGCCCCGCGCCCCGCGCACGGTCAAAGAGATGCTCGAGCGTTGCGAAGACGCCCTGCCGCTGCCGGACCTGATGGTCTGGCTGCTGGATCAGGAGCCCGAAGGCGCCACCGACGAGCTGCTGTACTGGTTCTCGCGCCTGTCGCGCGAAAAGCGCTTCAGCCGCGAGCGCCTCGACCGCCAGGAATACCTCACCCGCGAACACCTGGTCAGCCTGCGCTCCTTCGCCCTGACTTCCAGCCGCGACAACAAGCCGGCGACCACGACCGAATCCACCGTGAGCCCCACCCATGCATCTTGATCTCTCCGAACTGTCCCAGCTCGCGCCGATCTTCCGCGAGCTGTTCAAGGGCTTCCACATCAGCCGCCGCGACCCGGAGCTGTACGCCCAGCTGTCGAACTTCCAGGACCAGTACCGCACCCTGTTCAAGGCCCTCGGTTTCGAGCTGGTCTGCGACACCCGTGGTTTCTACTACTTCGTCCCGGAACAGGCCGCCGCGCAGGTCAACAAGACCGCCCAGCGCCTGTCGCTGTTCACCTTCATTCTGGTCGAGCACCTCGCCGACCAGGGCCGCGACCCGATGGCCGTGCTTGACGGCGGCAGTATCGGCCGCGACGAACTGCCGTCGCTGCTGGACAAGTACCGCGACCTGTTCCTGCAGGCCGAAGTGCAGACGGTCGACGAGCTCGAAGAGAAGATCATGCGCCGCATGACCCAGCTGGGCTTCGCCTTCGAAGAAGGCGGCATCTACCGCTTCATGCCACCGATGCACCGCTTCCTCGACGTGTGCCTGGCGGTCCAGCAGGACCGCGACCTGGCCGCCACCCTGCACAGCGACCTGCCGCTGCCGGTGCCCGTGCTGGTGGTGGAAGAGACGCCCGAAGAACTCAACCGCACCGACGACCCGCTCGACCTCACGCCGTTCGATGGCGAGGAGAGCGAAGAGGATGCCCTGGCCCGGGCGATCCGCGAAGAGCAACAGGAGATTGACGCATGAGCCAGGAACGCTACGGCATCCGCCGCTTCGCACTGCTCAACACCGCCGGCTACAGCCTCGGCCTGTTCCCCCTGGAACACCCGCTGTCGGTCTATGGCGCCAACAACCTGGGTAAATCGGCGTCGATCAACGCGCTGCAGTTCCCGATCCTGGCGCGCATGTCCGACATGAGCTTCGGCAAGTACAGCCTGGAACAGTCGCGCCGCTTCTACTTCGCCACCGACACCAGCTACATCCTCTGCGAACTGAACCTGCCCCACGGCCCGCACGTGATCGGCGTGGTCGGACGCGGCCCGGGCGGCGGCTTCGGCCACCAGTTCTTCGCCTACCAGGGCGAGCTGGACCTGGCCCACTACCAGAAAGACGACACCTGCCTGCGCCAGAAGGAGCTGTTCACCAACCTCGAGCGCAACGGCTTGAAGGCCTACGAGCTCAAGCCGGACGAACTGCGCCGGCTGCTGGTCGGCGGCCACACCTCGGTGCCGCTGGACCTCACCCTGATCCCGCTGCGCTCGACCAGCGAACAGAGCCTGAAGACCTTCCGCGCCCTGTTCATCAACCTGCTGCACATGCGCGAAATCACCGCCGCCAAGCTCAAGCAGCTGTTCCTCGACGCCTTCGAGCACAGCCTGCGCTCGGGCAGCGTCGACTACATCGCCGCCTGTGAAGAGGCCTTCCGCGACGTGCGCCGCATGGAAGGCGACTACAACGCCCTGGTGGCCGCCGGCCCCCTGGTCGAGGCCCTGGCCGGCGGCGTGGCCCAGCGCGACATCCTGCGCGGCAAGCTGCACCGTATCTCGCCACTGCTCGACAACCTGCTGGGCACCTGGCAGGACTACGCCATGGCGCGCAAGGAAGAGCTGGTCATCCAGTCCGAGCACTACCGTGGCGAGCAGGACCGCCTGCAGAACGACCAGCGCGGCGGCACCCAGGAGCTGATGCGCCTGGAGCGCGAGATCACCGGCATCCAGCGTTGGCTGGGTGAGCTGTCGGTGCTCAAGCACCGCTTCGCCCTGGTCACCGACGTCAAGGTACTGGAACAGCAACTGCTGGCCGCCAAGGACGCCCATGACGAACTGGCCGGTGCCCTGGCCCAGTCGCGGCAGTTCTCCGCCGAGGACCTCGACGAGCGCGTGCGCGACCTGGAAAAACGCGTCAAGGCCGTCAAGCAGCAGCTCGACCACGCCGACAACAACAGCTACGCCCGCCTGCGCGAAGAGTTCTCGCAGCAAGATGTCGACCGCCTGATGCGCCTGTTCAACGGCGCACTGTTCAGCCTGCCGCTGGGTGACCGCGGCATCGAACTGGACGAAAGCGACGTGTGGGTGAAAACCCTCGAAGGCGTGCTCGACCGTTTCAAGGGCGAGCGTTTCGAAGTGCCGGGCCTGTCCATCGACATCTCGCACATCGACCCGCCCGCGCTGCAGGCCCTGGCCGACCGCGCCGCCCTGCGCGACCAGAAGGAACGCCTGGAGAAGGAGCTCAAGCAGCTCAAGACCCAACAGGCCGTGGCCCTCGACCGCGCCGCCAGCAAGGCGCAGACCGAAGCCCTGTACCAGCAGGTGCTGGATGCGCAGAAAGCGCTGGAAGACTTCCGCCGCACCGAGACCCTGGCCGCCGAAGAGCCGGAAAAGATGGAGCAACTGGGCCAGCTGGAAGCCGCCCAGGACGAGCTCAAGCGCTCCAGCGACGCCTTCACCGAGCGCGTCCAGCAACTGTCGGCCAAGCTGCAACTGGTAGGCCGGCAGATCGCCGACCTGGAAGCCAAGCAGCGCACCCTGGAAGACGCCTTGCGCCGCCGCCAGCTGCTGCCGGCCGACCTGCCGTTCGGCACGCCGTTCATGGAGGCGATCGACGACTCCATGGACAACCTGCTGCCCCTGCTCAACGACTACCAGGACAGCTGGCAGGCCCTGCAGCGCGTGGACAACCAGATCGAGGCGCTGTACGCCCAGGTGCGCCTGAAAGGCGTGGCCAAGTTCGACAGCGAAGACGACATGGAGCGCCGCCTGCAGCTGCTGATCAACGCCTACTCGCACCGCACCGAGGAAGCGCTGACGCTGGCCAAGGCCCGTCGCGCGGCGGTCACCGACATCGCCCGGACCCTGCGCAACATCCGCAGCGACTACGACAGCCTCGAGCACCAACTAGCGCTGTTCAACCGCGAGATCAACAAACGCCAGGTATCGAACCTGGAGAGCTTCCGCGTGGTGCTGGCACCGAACAAGGAAGCGCTCAAGCACATCGACCAGATCATCCACAGCGCCGGCCAGTACGAGGAAGGCGAGACGCTGTCGGTGTTCGACCTGACGCAAAACACCGACCAGGACCACAAGAACGAAGAGGCCAAGGAGTACCTGGCACGGCTGGTGGCAGCCAACCACAACCAGCTGGGCCTGAAGGACCTGTTCGAACTGGCCTTCGAGATCACCAAGATCAACAGCCAGCCGGTGATCCACGCCGACATCGACGGCGCCGCCTCGAACGGCACCACCATGACCATCAAGGCGCTGACCAACATGTACCTGTTGCTGCACCTGATGGACCGCGACCTGGCCGGGCGCATCCGCCTGCCGTACTACCTCGACGAGGCGGCGGACATCGACGAACGCAACCAGGCAGCGTTGCTGGAGACCAGCCAGCAGCTGGGCTTCGTACCGATCCTGGCGAGCGTGAAGCCGCAAGTGTCGGCGCGAGTGGCGATCGACCTGGAAGGTGGCAGCGGGCCGAACGGGATCTACATCGACGAGGCGGACTGGAAATACATCAGCCGTCGCGACGAGGTGAAGGCCATCGTGCGCGAGGATGAGGCCGAGGAACTGGCCTGACGCAATGGGGCCGCTTTGCGGCCCCGGCGATCTTTACATCACCGCTGAAATCCTGGGGCTGCCACGCAGCCCTTTCGCGGCACAAGGCCGCTCCTGCAAGCATGATGCATGGCTTGATGCCCGTGCTCAGCCCAGACGCCCTCCAGGCGCATAGGGCGCCGGATCGATGATCGGCTCACGCCCCAGCAGCAGGTCACTGAACAGCTGGCACGACGCCGGCGCCAGCACCAGGCCATTGCGGTAATGGCCGCAGTTCAACCACAGCCCCTGATGCCCCGGCACCGCACCGATGTACGGAATGCCTTCTGGCGACCCCGGACGCAAACCCGCCCAGTGCCCGACAACCTCGGCATCAGCCAATGCCGGCAACAGCTCGATGGCCGACGCCTTCAGGCTCTCCAGCGCATCCTCGGTCGGGGTCTTGTCGTAACCGGCGTGCTCCAGGGTGCTACCCACCAGGATGTGCCCATCACGGCGCGGGATCGCGTAGCGCCCCTTGGCCAGGACCATGCTGGGGAGGAAGTCCTCGGCGCACTTGAACAGGATCATCTGGCCCTTCACCGGCTCCACCGGCAGTTCCAACCCCAGTGTCTTCAGCAGATCGCCGCTCCAGGCACCGGCACTGAGCACCACCTCATCGGCAGCCAGCACGCCATCCCCCGTACGCACTCCCGTGACACGCCCGCCATCCAGCTCGAAACCGGTGATCTGGCAGTGCTCGCGCAGGGTGACGTTGGGTAGCGCCTGCAGCGCGGCCTTGAGCGACTTTACCAAGCGCGGGTTGCGCACGTTGGCTACGCCAGCCATGTAGATCGCGTGCCGGTAACCCGCACCTAAGACCGGAACCGCGTCATAGGCCGCCGAAATGTCCACGGTACTCAGCGGCCGCTGTTCCCGCGCCGCCCAGGCCAGTGCCTCGGCTTCATCGTCCAGGTCCAGCCAGTAGAGCCCGGTGGTGTGCACCTCGGGATCGACTCCGGTGCTGGCGAACAGGCGCTCGCCCAACTGTGGATAAAAGTCCTGTGACCAATGCGCCAGCGCGGTCACCGCCGGGCTGTAGCGCCACGGATACAGGGGCGAGACGATACCACCACCGGCCCAGGACGACTCCCGCCCCACCTCGCCCTGGTCGCACACCACCACCCGGTCGACCTCGGCGGCCAGGTTGAACGCCGTCAGCAGGCCAATGACTCCGCCGCCGACAATCACTACTTGCTTGCTCATCGTTCGATCCAACACCTGAAGTAATTCCACGGTGCACGGGCACCTTCTGATCTTCAGCTTCCCCAGCAGGCCACGGCGTCTTCACCGCCACCTGGATTGCCGCGCACGCCCGTGTGCTCGAGCTGGAAGTCGCCGCAGCGGTCCTGTGCCATCAGGGCATTCGGCAGGCGAATGGCGAGTAACACGAACGCTTCGCTGTCGCGCCGGGCCCGCAGACGGTAATAGCGATTGCCGGCCGGCAGCGGCGTGGTCAACTGCTCATTGTCCGCGTACTCACCGACGCGTGCACGGTGCTGTTCCAGGCGCAAGGCCGCGTCCTGCAGCAGGCCGACCACCTCGATGCGCGCGGCGCGCCGGAGCTGGTCGCTGTAACTGGGGTAGGCAATGGCTGCCAGCATGCCGGTCAGCGCCACGACAATCAATAATTCGATCAGACCAAGGCCGCGCTGCACCTCAATGCTCCGCGAGGCGTTGGCGCCAGCTGACCCGCCCGGAGAGCAACGGGCCGTCCAGGGCATATACGGCCTCCAGGAACTGCCGGCCCTGCGATTGTCGGCTGAGGGCCGTCACCCGGAACAAGGTGACTTGCCCTTCCACAGGCCCTCCAATCGCACGCGCACTCGTCCCGAGGTTCTGCAACAGCACGAACCCGCTCGCTGTAGGCAACCAAGGCAGGCCAGGTTCACGCTCGGGAAAATCCGGTGGAAGACAGGCTTGGCACAAGGAAGGAGGCGCATCGAGCAACAGCAAGGCTCCCTCGAGCAGGCTCGCCTCAGCCTGCTCGAAGGCCCGCGCCGTGCTCCGCTGTTCGCCCGCCAGGCGCTGCTGCAACAGCGCCTCCTGCAACGCCATGGCACTGAGCAGCCCTAGCAGCAGGCTCAAGGTCAGTGCCGTCAGCAGGACCACGCCCCGCTGCCCGCTCATGCGCCGCTCCACGGATTGCGCACGGCCACACTCATTTCATGACGCCGTTCCAGCCTGTGCCGCCTGTCGTGCAGGATCAGCCGGATATCCACACGCCGCCCCTCCTCGGTTTCGACTTCACTCACCTCGAACGCCCGCACGTTGTCGATCAGGCTGACATGCTGGGCGTTGGTGGTGAGCATCAAGCTGCCATTGCGCAGGCGATAACCCACCCGGCGGATGGGTATCGCAAGGACCTGCGGGCTTGCGGAATGGGGCCCGACCTCGACTCTGGCCCAAGTGCGGCAGTCGGTCAGCACGGTCCAGTCCGCCACCCCGAGCAGACCAGGCAGCTCGGCCCCCACCAGTGTCAGGCTGTCGCCAGTGCTATCGATTGGCCTGGCAAAAGCCTGGGCGGCAAGCGGGTCGACAAAGTCCTCGGGTTCCAGACGCAAACAGCCGAACATACCCGCCATGCGGATATCCTCCGACAGGCGCTGCAGGACAAGCCGGGCATCATCCTGCAGACGCGCCTTCACGCCTTGCAACTGCCAAGCCTGGTGGGCAGATCCGAACAGCTGACCTGCCGCCGCCAACAACAGCAGCCCCAATGCAAGCGCCAGCAAGACCTCGATCAGGCCAAGCCCGTGCTGGAGCCCTTTCACGGCAACACCTTGCCCTGCAGGCTCAGCGAGGGACGCTGTGCGTTTCCTGGTGCTGACCAGGCAAGCTCCATCGACAGTACGCCCGAAGCCCAACTCACCCGCCCTTCGGCCGAGAGCCCCAACATCTCCACCACCTGGGCCCGCCAGGCTGCTTCTTCACCCGCCGTCAGCGTACCGACAGACCTCGCCCGCTCCAGCATGTTCTGGGCAAGCTGCACGGCCTGGCCATCGAGCTGCGCGCTATCGCTTACCTGCAAGCTGCGCAGTTGCAACGCGGCTGACGCAAATACCCCCAGCGCCAGCACGGCTATCGCAAGCAACACCTCCAGCAGCGTCATCCCCGCTTCCCTCACTTGCATTCCCTGCCCTCCCAGGAGCTTTCCTCGCCATTTGCCTGAACCGGCTGACTGGCGCCCTCGGCCATGCAGCCGGAAGCTTCAGCGAAGCAGGTCCAGGGAGGAATGCACGGTGAGGCAACAGGGAGTAACACTGATACAAATGATGTGCGCACTGGCGGTGGCAGGCCTTCTGACGCACCTTGGCACGACGGCCTACACAACTATCAGCGAAACCCTTCATCAGGCGGCCACGGCCCGGGAACTGGCACAAGCGCTACGTGCTGCTCGCAACCACGCCATGCTGCGACAACAGGCAGTACGGGTGAGGCCGCGGGAGGGTGACTGGAGCAAGGGCTGGCGTGTGACGTTGGAGCGCAACGACGAGCTATTGCGTGAGTACCAACTGGTACGGCCGCTGAGAATAACCGCGAGTTCAGCCAGGGAAGTGAGGTTCAGCAGACGCGGCGCACCGCTGGGGGAAGGATTCGGTGGCACCACGCTGGACATCTGCCAACGCACCACCCTGCTCAGCCGCCACCAGGTAGTGCTGAGCCCCAGTGGCCGGGTCAGCCTGCGCAGCGACGAGGGCCGCCGCTGCGCAGGGCCCTGAGTCAGATCAGCGAGCGGACCCGCAGTTCCTTGGGCATGGAGAAGGTGATGTTCTCCTCGCGCCCGTCCAGCTCTTCGGCGCCGGTGGCGCCCCAAGCCTTGAGCTGGTCGATCACACCCCGCACCAGCACCTCGGGGGCGGAGGCCCCGGCGGTGATGCCGATGCGCTGGACGCCGTCGAACCAGCTGCGTTGCAGGTCTTCGGCACCGTCGATCAGGTAGGCCGGGGTGCTCATGCGCTCGGCCAGCTCGCGCAGGCGGTTGGAGTTGGAGCTGTTGGGGCTGCCGACCACCAGCACCACGTCACACTCGTCGGCCAGTTGCTTGACAGCATCCTGACGGTTTTGCGTGGCGTAGCAGATGTCGTCCTTGCGCGGGCCGCCGATGTTCGGGAAGCGTTCGCGCAGGGCGTCGATCACCCGGCTGGTGTCATCCATCGACAGGGTGGTCTGGGTGACGAAGGCCAGGTGGTCCGGGTTGCGTACCTGCAGGGCGGCGACGTCCTTCTCGTCCTCGACGAGGTAGATGCTGCCGCCGTTGCTGGCGTCGTACTGGCCCATGGTGCCCTCGACCTCCGGGTGCCCGGCGTGGCCGATGAGGATGCACTCACGGCCATCACGGCTGTACTTGGCGACCTCGATGTGCACCTTGGTCACCAGCGGACAGGTGGCGTCGAACACCTTCAGGCCGCGGCCGGCGGCTTCCTGGCGCACGGCTTGCGAAACGCCATGGGCACTGAAGATGACGATGACGTCGTCCGGCACCTGGTCCAGCTCTTCGACGAACACCGCGCCACGGTTGCGCAGGTCTTCGACGACGAACTTGTTGTGCACCACTTCGTGGCGCACGTAGATCGGCGGGCCGAAGACTTCAAGGGCGCGGTTGACGATCTCGATCGCCCGGTCGACCCCCGCGCAGAAGCCGCGCGGGTTGGCGAGTTTGATTTGCATGCTCGGCTCCCGGCTCACAAGGCCTTCACGTCGAGGATCTGCACCTCGAAGTTCAGGGTCTTGCCGGCCAGTGGATGGTTGAAGTCGATGGTCACCTGGTTGTCGTCGAACACCTTCACCACGCCTGGCAGCTCGGTGTTGGCGGCGTCGTTGAAGATCACCAGCAGCCCTTCGGACAGCTCCATGCCTTCGAACTGCGAGCGTGGCATCACCTGCACGTTCTGCGGGTTGTGCTGGCCAAAGGCGTTCTCCGGAGCGATGGTCAGCTTGCGCTGGTCACCGGCCTTGAAGCCGAACAGGGCGCTCTCGAAGCCTGGCAGCAGGTTGCCGTCGCCGACCTTGAACGTGGCCGGGGCCTTGCCGAAGGTGCTGTCGACGGTGTCGCCGTTTTCCAGGTGCAACGCGAAGTGCAGGGTCACTTCGGTGTTCTGGCCGATACGGGTCTCAGTCATGGACGGCTTCCTCGGACTTCTTGCTCTTGAACATGTCCAGCGCCAGCATCACCGCACCCACGGTAATGGCGCTGTCGGCCAGGTTGAAGGCCGGGAAGTAGTGACGGTTCTGCCAGTGCACCAGGATGAAGTCGACCACGTGGCCCAGCACGACGCGGTCGTACAGGTTGCCCAGCGCGCCACCCAGCACCAATGCCAGCGCCACGGCCAGCCAGGTTTCGTTGCGCCCCAGGCGCTTGAGCCAGACCACCAGCACGGCGCTGACCACAATGGCGATCACCGCGAACAGCCAGCGCTGCCAGCCAGAGCTGTCAGCCAGGAAGCTGAACGCCGCACCGGTGTTGTAGGCCAGGGTCCAGCTGAAGTAGTCGGGGATGACCACGATCTGCTGGTACAGGCTCAGCGCACCCTCGAAGTAGACCTTGGTGGCCTGGTCGAGGACCAGGACCACCAGGCTCAGCCAGAGCCAGGCAAGGCGCCCGAAGCGCCCCGCGGAAGCGTTAGGCATAGTGGCGCACCTCACCGGAACCGCTCAGGTTGTCCGCGCAACGGGCACAGATTTCCGGGTGCTCCGGGTGGCTGCCGACGTCGGCGCGGAAGTGCCAGCAACGGCCGCACTTGGCGTGGCCGGACTTGACGACCTTCAGCTTGAGGCCTTCGACTTCGGTTGTCACGGCATCGGCCGGTGCCTGGACGAACGGCACGACGCTGGCAGCCGAGGTGATCAGCACGAAGCGCAGCTCGTCGCCCAGCTTGTCCAGGTCGGCGGTCAGGCCTTCCTCGGCGAACAGGGTGACTTCGGCCTGCAGGTTGCCGCCGATGACCTTGGCGGTACGCTGGTTCTCCAGCTCCTTGTTGACCGCCGCCTTGACCGCCATCACGCGGTCCCAATAGGCGCGGTCCAGTTCAGCGTCAGCTGGCAGTTCGCTCAGGCCTTCGTACCAGGTGTTGAGCATCACCGACTCGTTGCGCTCGCCCGGCAGGTACTGCCAGATCTCGTCGGCGGTGAACGCCAGGATCGGCGCGATCCAGCGCACCAGGGCCTCGCTGATGTGGTACAGCGCGGTCTGGCAGGAACGGCGGGCGACACTGTTGGCGCCGGTGGTGTACTGGCGGTCCTTGATGATGTCGAGGTAGAAGCCACCCAGCTCCTGCACGCAGAAGTTGTGGATCTTCGAATAGACGTTCCAGAAACGGTACTCGCTGTAGTGCTCTTCCAGCTCGCGCTGCAGCAGCAGGGTGCGGTCGACCGCCCAGCGGTCCAGGGCCAGCATGTCTTCGGCTGGCAGCAGGTCGCGGGCCGGGTCGAAGCCGGACAGGTTGGAGAGCAGGAAGCGCGCGGTGTTGCGGATGCGGCGGTAGGCGTCGGCGCTGCGCTGCAGGATCTGCTCGGAAACGGCCATTTCACCGGAGTAGTCGGTGGCCGAAACCCACAGGCGCAGGATGTCGGCACCCAGGGTGTCGTTGACCTTCTGCGGCTCGATGGTGTTGCCCAGCGACTTGGACATCTTGCGGCCGTTCTCGTCCACGGTGAAGCCGTGGGTCAACAGCTCGCGGTACGGCGCGTGGCCGTCGATGGCGCAACCGGTCAGCAAGGATGAGTGGAACCAGCCGCGGTGCTGGTCGGAGCCTTCCAGGTACAGGTCGGCGCGCGGGCCAGTGGCGTGCCCGATGTCGTGGGAGCCGCGCAGTACATGCCAGTGAGTGGTGCCGGAGTCGAACCACACGTCCAGCGTGTCGGTGATCTTGTCGTACTGGCCGGCTTCGTCACCGAGCAGTTCCTGGGCGTCCAGCTTGAACCAGGCCTCGATGCCTTCCTGCTCGACGCGCTTGGCGACTTCCTCCATCAGCTCGACGGTGCGCGGGTGCAGCTCGCCGGTCTGCTTGTCGAGGAAGAACGGGATCGGCACGCCCCAGTTGCGCTGACGCGAGATGCACCAGTCCGGGCGGTTGGCGATCATCGAGTGCAGGCGCGCCTGGCCCCAGGCCGGGACGAACTTGGTCTCTTCGATGGCTTTGAGCGCACGCTCGCGCAGCGGCTCGCCAGTGGAAGGCTGCTTGTCCATGCCGACGAACCACTGCGCGGTGGCGCGGTAGATCAGCGGGGTCTTGTGGCGCCAGCAGTGCATGTAGCTGTGGCTGATGGTTTCGGTGTGCATCAGCGCGCCGACTTCGCTGAGCTTTTCAACGATGGCCGGGTTGGCCTTCCAGATGAACTGGCCGCCGAAGAATGGCAGCGACTCGACGTACACGCCGTTGCTCTGCACCGGGGTGAGGATGTCGTCGTTGACCATGCCATAGCGCTTGCAGGTGACAAAGTCGTCTTCACCGTAGGCCGGCGAGGAGTGAACCACCCCAGTGCCGGCACCCAGTTCGACGTACTCGGCCAGGTAGATCGGCGACAGGCGGTCGTAGAACGGGTGACGGAAGTTGATCAGTTCCAGCGCCGAACCTTGGGCGGTGGCGATGACCGAGCCTTCCAGGTTGTAACGCTTGAGGCACGATTCGACCAGCTCTTCAGCCAGCACCAACAGGCGCTCGCCGGTGTCGACCAAGGCGTATTTGAAGTCCGGGTGGATGTTCAGCGCCTGGTTGGCCGGGATGGTCCACGGAGTGGTGGTCCAGATCACGATGGCGGCCGGCTTGCCCAGCGCGGCCAGGCCGAAAGCGGCGGCCAGCTTGGCTTCGTCGGCGACCGGGAAGGCGACGTCGATGGTCTGGGATTTCTTGTCGGCGTACTCGACTTCGGCTTCAGCCAGGGCCGAGCCGCAATCGAAGCACCAGTTCACCGGCTTCAGGCCCTTGAACACGAAGCCCTGCTTGACCATTTCGGCCAAGGCGCGGATTTCGCCGGCCTCGTTGGCGAAGTTCATGGTCTTGTACGGGTTGTCCCAGTCACCCAGCACGCCCAGGCGGATGAACTCGGTCTTCTGCCCCTCGATCTGTTCGGCGGCGTACTCGCGGCACAGCTCGCGGGTGCGGTCGGCGGTGAGGTGCTTGCCGTGGGTGACCTCGACCTTGTGCTCGATCGGCAGGCCGTGGCAGTCCCAGCCCGGTACGTACGGCGCGTCGAAGCCGGACAGGGTCTTGGAGCGGACGATCATGTCCTTGAGAATCTTGTTCAGCGCATGACCGATGTGGATCTTGCCGTTGGCATAAGGCGGGCCGTCGTGCAGGACGAACTTCGGACGATCCTTGCCAATCTCGCGCAGCTTCCGGTACAGGCCAATGCTGTCCCAGCGCTGCAGGATCTGCGGTTCGCGCTGAGGCAGGCCGGCCTTCATGGGGAAGGCGGTGTCCGGAAGGTTAAGCGTGGCTTTGTAGTCGGTCATTTCAGGCTCTTCGTTAGCGGTTGAGCGTGCCAGTGGGCACGTGCGGCGGCGATGTCCGCGTCGATCGCCGACTTCAGCGCCTCCAGGGAGGCGAAACGCTGCTCTTCACGCAGCTTGTGGTGGAATTCCACCGTCAGGCGCCGGCCATACAGGTCGCCGGCGTAATCCAGGAGATGAATCTCCAGGTGCGGGCGCCCATCACCGCTGACGGTGGGACGCACGCCGATGTTGCCGACACCCGGCCAGGCCTTGCCGTCGATCTCGATGCTGGCCAGGTAGACCCCGGACAGCGGCACGCGACGGCGCTTGAGCTGGATGTTGGCTGTAGGTGTTCCAAGCTGGCGGGCCAGCTTCTGGCCGTGCAGTACACGGCCGGTGATGCGATAGGGGCGGCCCAGCAGGTGTTCGGCCAGTTCGAAGTCGCCATCGGCCAGGGCCTTGCGCACTTCGGTGCTGCTGACCCGCAGGCCGTCCTGGATCACGGTGTTGGCGGCTTCGACGGTGAAACCGTGCTGCTTGCCGGACTCGGTCAGGAAGCCGAAGTCGCCAGCGCGGTCGCAACCGAAACGGAAATCGTCCCCCACCTCGAGATGGCGCACGCCCAGGCCGTCGACCAGGATCTGCTCGACGAATTCACAGGCGCTGAGCTTGCTCAGGCGCTGGTTGAAGGCCAGGCACAGCACCCGGTCGATGCCTTCGGCGGCCAGCAGCTCGACCTTGTCGCGCAGGCGCGCCAGGCGGGCCGGTGCGGTGTCGGGGGCGAAATACTCGCGCGGCTGGGGTTCGAAGATCACCACGCAGGTGGGCAGGCCCAGCGCCTGGCCGCGTTCGCGCAGGCGCGCGAGGATCGCCTGGTGACCCCGGTGGACCCCGTCGAAGTTGCCAATGGTGGCGACACAGCCCCGGTGCTCGGGGCGCAGGTTGTGAAGACCTCGAACCAGCTGCATAACGCGCTTCTTGCTCATAAAGTGGCCGATTATAACCACACCCGGGCGCTGACGACAGGCGGCAGCGCCACCGCGGGGCATGGAATGCGAAAAACCGACGCCTGACCCTTTTTACCGCCTCAGTGCATCGCCTTGCGGGCGAAATGCCGTGGGCGGAAACCACACAGGAACAAGCAGCCGAAGTAGGTCACCACGCCGGCCGCGATCAGGCCGCCCAGGCGCAGGAAGCGCGCCAGCATGTCGCCCTGCGCCCAGGCCGGCAGGTAATGCATGCCCAGCAGCAGCACGGCGGACATCAAGGTCACCGCCAGCACCAGCTTGAGCAGGAACGCTGTCCAGCCCGGCTGCGGCTGGTACAACCGTTGGCTGCGCAGTTTCCAGAACAGCAAGCCGGCATTGAGACAGGCCCCCAGGCTGATCGCCAGGGCCAGCCCGGCGTGGGCCAGCGGGCCGACCAGGGCCAGGTTGAACAGCTGGGTGCAGACCAGGGTGAAGATCGCGATCCTCACCGGCGTGCGGATATTCTGCTGCGCATAGAAGCCAGGTGCCAGTACCTTGACCAGGATGATCGCCAGCAGGCCCACCGAATAGGCGATCAGCGCGCGCTGGGTCATGGCGGCGTCGAAGGCGGTGAACTTGCCGTACTGGAACAGCGCCACGGTCAAAGGCTCGGCGAGGATCGCCAGGGCCAGGGTGCAGGGCAATACCAGCAGGAAACACAGGCGCAGGCCCCAGTCGAGGATCCGCGAGTACTCTTCACGGTCCTTGTTGGCGTAGGTCTTGGCCAGCGTGGGCAGCAGAATGGTGCCAAGCGCCACGCCCAGCACGCCGGAGGGCAGTTCCATCAAGCGGTCGGCGTAGTACATCCACGACACCGACCCCGCCACCAGGAAGGAGGCGAAGATGGTGTTGATGATCAGCGAGATCTGGCTCACCGACACGCCGAGGATGGCCGGCAGCATCTGCTTGAGCACCCGCCATACGCCGGCATCGCGCAGGTTCAGGCGCGGCAGCACGAGCATACCGATCCTCTTCAGTGCCGGCAGCTGGTATAGCAACTGCGCCAGGCCACCGGCCAGCACCCCCCAGCCCAGGGCCATGATGGGTGGGTCGAAGTAGGGCGTGAGGAACACGGCGAAGGCGATCATCGCCACGTTGAGCAGCGTCGGCGTGAAGGCCGGCACGCTGAAGCGGTTCCAGGTGTTGAGGATCGCGCCGGCCAGCGACGACAGCGAGATCAGCAATATATAAGGAAAGGTCACCCGCAGCAGCGAAGTGGTCAGCTCGTACTTTTCAGTGTTGTCGACAAAACCAGGGGCGGTGGCCCAGACCACCCAGGGGGCGGCGAGGATGCCGATCACGGTGACCAGGGCCAGGGCCAGGGTCAGCAGGCCGCTCACATAGGCGATGAAGGTGCGGGTGGCCTCCTCGCCCTGCTGGGTCTTGTACTCGGCCAGGATGGGCACGAACGCCTGGGAGAACGCCCCCTCGGCGAAGATTCGCCGCAACAGGTTAGGCAGCTTGAAGGCGATGAAGAAGGCGTCGGTGGCGACGCCGGCACCGAAAACCCGTGCCAGGATGGTGTCGCGCACGAAGCCGAGCACCCGGGAAATCATGGTAATCGAGCTGACTGCGGCCAGGGATTTGAGCAGGTTCATCGAAAAGTTTCACGCCAAGGGCAGAGGGCGCTGCCAGACAGCGTCCGAATGTGCGATACTCCCGCGCCTTCGCAGGGGAGCCAAAAATTCCCGAGTTTACAGGTCGCGCCGCAGAAAGGAATCTTTCCGCTCATCGACCCACCACTCGGCGGAACCTTGCAGGTGGCCTTGACATCCGTTCGACTCGTCGGCATGATTCGCGGCCTATTTTGTTTGCTATTTACCTAAAGTCTTTCGAGGAGCTCGACGGTGGCCAACACACCTTCCGCCAAGAAACGTGCAAAACAGGCTGAGAAGCGTCGCAGCCACAACGCCAGCCTGCGTTCCATGGTCCGCACCTACATCAAGAATGTAGTCAAAGCCATCGACGCAAAAGACGCCGAAAAAGCGCAAGCCGCTTACGTTCTGGCTGTGCCTGTAATCGACCGTATGGCCGACAAGGGCATCATCCACAAGAACAAAGCTGCTCGCCACAAAGGCCGTCTGAATGGCCACATCAAGGCGCTGAAAGAAGCTGCAGCTGCCTAAGCGACGTTCTTGTCGAAAAAACCGACCCTAGGGTCGGTTTTTTTATGCCTGTGATTTACCTGCGCCATGCACCGCCCCTCGTAGGAGCCAGCCTTGCTGGCGAAAGGGCCAGCACAAACGTGTCGCCCATACCGATGCATTCGCCGGCAAGCCGGCTCCTACGGGCCGATGGGGCCGCCTGGCGACCCCGCTCACCATCACTTGCCAATCTGAATCTTCGGCGCCCACTCCAGCCAGGCATCCTCGGGCTTGTCGAACAAAGCGAAGGTCTGCTGCGGCCGTGCCGGGTTGCCCATCTGCTCGCCATCCGGGGTGGCGAAGGCGATGCCGCCTGCGATCAACGTTTCCACCGACTCGGTGCGCACCGTGGCGCCCTTGAACAGGCCCCAGTCGAAGCCAAACCCGCTGCTGTTCCAGAACCGGCTACCACCGCGCACCAGGCCGGCATAACGCGGCTCGATGAGGATGTGGATAAGCACCCGGTCGGCAGTCTGGCCCAGCTCGAATCCAACGACCTTGCCCACGGTGACCTCGCGATACGTCACCGGCACCCCCGGCTTGATCGAGCCACGTCGTGGCGCGCTCAGGGTCAGCGGCAGGCCGACCTCCTCCCCCTTCACTTCAGGCGCATCGGCAAGTGCAATGAAATCGCGCTGCGGCCCCTTGTCCTTGAGCGCCGGCAACACTTCCAGGTACTGGCCACCGACCAGTGTGTCAAGGTTCTCGGTACGCACCAGGCCCAACGCTGGCTTGACCACCCAGAACTGCGTCCCGGCACGGGCGATACGCTCTGCTGACTGGGTGATGCGCGCCCTGAGCAACACGGCCTGCAGGTCGCTCGTCAGGTCGACACTTTCGACACTGCCCACGTCGAGCCCACGGAAGCGGATGGGTGTGCCGGGCTTGAGACCATCTGCGCGCTCGACGCGGATGGTGACCAGTGTACCGGCACGGTTGGCCGCGTCCTGGCTTTCATGCAGGCGGAAGCGCGGGATACGGCGCTTGAGCGGCACGTCGGGTTTTGGGGTGTCGAAGGCGATACCGCCCGCCATGAGGGTCTGCAACGACTCACTCTTGACCTGAATACCCGACAACCCGCCGGTCAGGGTGATACCGCTGGCATTCCAGAAGCGCGTGGAGCCATTGACCAGGTTGGCGTATTCCTTCTCGATGTGCACACCGATCAGGATCCGTTTGCTGTTGCGCGCGAACTGGTAGCTTTGCACGCTACCCACTCGCACTTGGCGATACATCACCGGGCTGCCGACCTCCAGCGATCCCAGAGTGTCGGCGAACAACACCATGTGCAGGCCCGGGGCTTTCAAATCCAGCGGTGGCGCCTTGGCGCGCGCCTCGAACTCGCGCAGGGGCTTGGCACCCGGCTCGCCCGGGCGAACAGCGATGTAGTTGCCCTTCACCAAGGCCTCGAGGCCCGTGATACCCGCGAGCGAGATGGACGGTTTGACCACCCAGAACTGTGTCCCTTCGACCAGATAATCTTCCGCCAACGGGTCCAGGGTCAGCTCGGCCATGGCGTTGGAGAGGTCACCTTCAATCTTCAGGTCCTTCAGCGTGCCGACCTGGATGCCTTTATAGAGAACGGGTGTACGGCCTTTCTGCAGGCCCTCGAAGTCACTGAGCTTGACCTTCACACGGATGCCGGCCTGGGCGGCATCGAAATCCTCGTACAAGCGGAACGGCAGGCTTGGGTCGGTGGGCGGGCTGTCCTTGCGATTCTCGGGCGTGGCGAAGGCAATACCGCCGGCAACGATGCTCGACAGCGACTCGGTACGCACTTTCACGCCGGAAAGGTCGGCGTCGATACTGACCCCGCTGGCATTCCAGAAACGCGTGTGCTTGCGCACCAGGCTCGCATAGGCCGGGGCGATGAACACCTTGATCTCCACCGTGCCCTGGTCCTCGGACAGGCGATAGCTCTTCACCCGGCCGACCTGGATCTGCTTGTAGAACACCGGGCTTTCGCGGTTGAGCGAACCCAGGCGGTCGGCCTTGAGGGTCAGGTGCAGGCCAGGCTCCTCATCGGACAGGGGTGGCGCCTCTTTCAGCGCGGTGTAGCGTTTGGTCAGCTCACCCTCCCCTGGGTCCACGGCAATGTAATTGCCGGAGACCAGTGTCTCCAGACCTGAAATACCCGCCAGGCTGACGCTCGGCTTCACCAGCCAGAAGCGCGTGCCCTTGGTCAGGTGCGGGCCCGCCTCCTTGCGCATCTCGATGGTGGCGACCACACCGCGGTTTTCCCCCTTGTCATCCAGCACCAGGGCGACGACCTTGCCCACCGACATGCCCTTGTAGATGACCTCGGTCTTGTTGGCGACGATGCCCTCGCCGCTCTCGAAGCGCACCTGGATCTCGATACCGGCATCGCGATAGGCCTGCCAGGCCAACCAACCGCCGATCGCCAAGGCAATCAGCGGCAGGATCCAGATGGCCGACCAGTTCGAAGCAGGCCGGGTTTTAGCCGTAGGCAAATCACTCATGGTCGTCATCCGACTCCGTGTTATCCCAGATCAGTCGGGGATCGAAAGTTAAAGCGGCGAGCATCGTCAGGATCACCACGGTGGCGAAGGCGACGGCGCCCAGGTTGGCTTCGACACTGGCGATGCGGCCGAAATTCACCACCGCCACGAGGATGGCGATGACGAAGATGTCCAGCATCGACCAGCGGCCGATGAATTCGATGAAGCGGTACATCAGGATGCGCTGGCGTGCCGACAGCGGCTGGTGACGCTGCACCGAGTAGAGCAGCAGGGCGATGCCTACCAGCTTGAACGTCGGTACCAGGATGCTGGCGATGAACACCACCGCGGCAATCGGCAGCATGCCGTGCTTGAGCAGGGTAATGACGCCCGACATGATCGTGTCGGGGCTACCCTGGCCCAAGGCGCTGACGGTCATGATCGGCAGCACGTTGGCCGGGATGTAGAGCACCATCGCCGTGATCAGCAGCGCCCAGGTGCGCGCGATGCTGTTGGGCCTGCGCGCATGGACCACGGCGCCACAACGGGTGCATGCCTGCGAAGAGCTATCAGGCTCATGCCGGTTGAGCTCATGACACTCGTTGCAGATCAAAATACCGGCATCAATCGCCCGCATGGACATCCTCCCCGGACAACGCCACCCAGATCTGGTGGGGTGACATCACCACCTCCAGCCAGACCTGGACCAGCAATAGGCTGATGAAGCAGAACAGGCCAAGGCCGATGCTCAGCTCGGCCAGGTCGACCAGCTTGACGATGGCCACCAGCACGCCCATGAAATAGACCTCGAGCATCCCCCACTCACGCAGGTGGTGGTAGATACGATAGATCAGCAGGCCGTAACTACGGCCGACATTCAGGCGAATGCTCAGCAGCACAAGCAGCTGGCACAACAGCTTGAGCAATGGGATAGCCATGCTGCAGAGGAATACGACAACGGCAATGCCGCGCATCTGCGAATTGTACAGGCCGAGCACGCCACTCCAGACCGTATCGTCGGAGGTCTGGCCCAGCAGGTGCAGTTGCATGATCGGCAGGAAGTTGGCTGGCACGTAGAGCAGCAAAGCTGTCAGTACCAGGGCGAGGCTGCGATTGACGACATTGTGACGGTGAGCGTAGAGCTCATAGCCACACCGCGGGCAATGGGCCTTCTCGTCATTCTGTAGCGTCGTCTTGCGCATCAGCAGGTCGCACTCGTGGCAGGCCACAAGGTCATCCAGCGGCAACTGCGCGAGCGCTTCGGGATCGGAAGGGTTGGGCATAAGGAAGTTCTGAATGGATGCGTCGGCTCTATTCTAGTGTTCTGACTCGAATTATGGGAGACGACCCTTGTGAAGAGCTGTTGTAGGAGCCGGCG